>DATLYB010000406.1:0-6664 GCA_035575215.1 Chitinophagales bacterium | reverse complement strand
CTCAACGCCAAGCAGCACCAGCGCGAGGCGGAAATCGTGGCGGAAGCAGGCAAAGCCGGCACGGTGACGATTGCCACCAACATGGCAGGTCGCGGTACAGATATTAAGCTTGGTCCCGGAGTGAAGGAAGCCGGAGGGCTGGCGATTATCGGCACCGAGCGCCATGAGTCGAGGCGTGTCGACCGGCAGCTGCGCGGACGCTCCGGACGCCAGGGAGACCCCGGCTCATCGCAGTTCTTTGTTTCGCTGGAAGATAACCTGATGCGGCTATTCATCCCCGAACGCGTGGCAAAGCTGATGGACCGCATGGGCTACAAGGAAGGCGAGGTGATTCAGCACCGCATGGTCACCAACTCAATCGAGCGCGCACAGAAAAAAGTGGAGGAAAACAACTTCGGCATCCGCAAGCGGCTGTTGGAATACGATGATGTGATGAACTCGCAGCGTGAAGTGATTTACACCAAGCGCAAGCATGCTTTGTTCGGGGAGCGCCTTTCCGTTGATTTGAATAATTCCTTCTTCAACCTGTGCGAGGACGTGGTGACCCAATTTCAGGAGGCACGCGATTACGAGGGCTTCAAACTCGATGTGATTCGTCACTTCTCGGTGGATACTTCTATCACGCAGCAGGAATTTTCAAGCCGCAAAACGGACGAACTGACGCATAAGCTTTACGAGGAGGTGAAAGCCGCCTACAAGCGCAAGTGTGAGCAGATTATTCACACCGCCCTGCCCGTGCTGAAAGACGTTTATAAGCAACGGGGTGAAACAGTGGAGAACATCGTGATTCCGTTCACCGATGGCAAGAAAGCCATCCACGCTTTGGTGAATCTTAAAAAGGCAATCGAAAGCAACGGACGCGAAATCATTAACGCATTTGAAAAATCTGTTTCGCTTGCCATCATTGACGAGGCATGGAAAGAACACTTGCTGCAGATGGATGATTTGAAACATGCCGTGCAATCAGCGGTGTATGAGCAGAAAGACCCGCTGCTGATTTACAAGCATGAGGCATTCGGACTGTTTAAAAACCTGATTGGCGAAATCAACCGTGACATCACCTCGTTTATTTTCAAGGGAAATATCCCCGTGAGTAAGCCGGAGGATGTCCGCGAGGGACGTGCTCCCCAACGCACGGACACCAGCAGGCTCAGGGAAGGCAGGGAAGATACCTCAGCGATTGTGGGAGGTCAGGCGGTGGCGGGCAACGGACAGCCCCGGCAGCGGCAGGAAAAGAAATTGGAACCCGTTAGGGTTGAAAAGAAAGTGGGACGCAACGATCCGTGCCCGTGCGGCAGCGGAAAGAAATATAAGCATTGCCATGGGAGAGATGAATAACTACCCCACCCCTTTCTGTTCCACAGGAAATGGAGCCCGGACTGTTTTGCCATTTCAAAAGGAGAGAAAGTCCTGCCGCAGCCTTATGCTTCTCTTGTTATTATTTTTTACTTCATCTTCCTACTCCCAATCAACCATCGAAATCATCCGTGACCCGCGCGTAGATACGCTGGTGAGCCGCTATGCGGCAGTGCACCGCAGGAAAGCGAGCATAGACGGGTTCCGTATTCAGATAGCAGCGGGAAGCAACCGCACGAACATCTATAAAGTGAAATCGGAATTCAACCGCGCTTTCCCGAAAATCAAGCAATATCTCATTTATCAGGCGCCTAACTTCAAGCTGCGTGTGGGCAACTATCGCACCAGGCTGGAGGCGTATAAAGATTTACAGGAAATTCTTCCCGTGTTCAATGGGGCTTTCATCATCCGGGATGAAATAAAAATCCTGGAGCTGTAGAATATTTTTTCCGATATCCGGATGCCCGCTCTCTGCCGTCTGCGAACATACCTTCCGCTCATCAGTTTTTTTATTATCGTCACGGGATTTGTTATTTATAAACAGCAGCATCTGCGCCTGCCCTGCTTTTGGGATGAAGCCTGGTCGTATGCCCCGGCAGTCAGCTATATGTATAAAAACGGGCTTGGTCTTTTGCCCGGAACGATTCCTCCCGATATGGCGCGGGGGCACCCCCTGCTCTTTTATTTCCTGGCGGCTACATGGGCAAAATTATTCGGCAATACCATTTTTTCGCTTCACGTTTTTTCTCTGGCTGTTTCGGTTTCCCTGTTGAGCGTTGTATATTATTTGGGAAGCAGAATATCGGCCATAGCAGGCGTGGCGGCTGTGATGTTGTTATGCGTTCAACCGGTTTTTCTTGCGCAAGCGGGGTTGTTGTTGCCCGAGGTGCTTCTTACGCTTTTTGTTCTGCTGTCGTTAGCATGCTGGCTCAATGAAAACAATCCGGGATTCATCCTGAGCGCCACCTGTCTTCTGCTCACCAAAGAATCCGGCATCATCTTTCTGATTGCACTTGGCGTTTGGATTGCAGCCGAGAACATCATGCTTGAAAGGGATACCGGTTTTTCAGCTAAAAAACTTTTCAGCGGAATCGGTCTCATTTCAGTTCCGTTTATTTTTGCTTCCCTTTATTTTATCATTCAGAAAGTTCAATACGGCTGGTTTTTCTATCCGGAACATGTGGCATTTATCAAGCTCGACTGGCACTCATTCAAGCAGAATTATTGGGAATGTCACAAGTATCTGTTCGAAGACCATTCGCGAAAGCCCCTGACGGTGGGATTTCTCATCATCACCATTTCTTTTTGGAAGGAGCTGAAATTTTCAGAGCGGCTGCTCATAAGTTTTGGCATTTTAGCAGTCACGAAAATATTTGCGGAACGATGGCCGCTGCCTGAAAATCTGGAGCTGATTGCACTTCCTATGCTGCTGGCAATGCTGTATCACAAATTTTTCTTCCGGATGTATGGCGCTGACAAATGGAAAGGACGCTTCATAGGCATCAGTGCGCTGTTCGCAATTTTGTTCCTTAGTTTTTCGGCAGTTAATTTTCTTTCTATCCGGTATTTGCTCTGCACATTTCCGCTCTTCCTGCTCACAGCATTGATATTTACGCGGGAAGCGATTTTGTCCCGCATTGTGAATCCTCGGCAAAGCGGGTTTCTTCTTCTCCTGCTGGCTGCCGCATGCAGCGTCAATATTTTGCGAAACATCAACAAACCCAATGATGTGCGTGACGACAATTTGAATTTTGCCGGAGGAATAAAAGTGCAGCAGGACATCGTAAGGTTCTTTAAAGACAACCATCTGAACGACCGGCTGATTTATGGCACCTTTCTTAACGAGGTGAATCTGACAAAACCGGAAGCGGGGTATATCTCGGAACAAGACACTTTTTTGGTTGACGGATTGATACATGACAACACAGAGTATTTTATTTTCACGAATATTGAAGAAAGCCCATTCTATAATGTCAGGAAGAAAGCAAATGTCGAATTGATTAAACGGATAGAACATGGAAAGGCAAGGGCAGAGATTTACCGGAAAAACAATGCTGATGAAGCACGAACTGTTAAACAGGATTAAGGAGCGTTCAGCGAAGTATTACAATGATATTGTCCGCATCAGGCGCGAGCTGCATGCGAATCCCGAACTCTCTTTTCAGGAAATTAAGACAGCAGGATTCATCGCATCGAAACTTAAAGAGTTTAACATTCCATTTAAAAAAGGAATTGCAATAAATGGAGTGGTAGGCCTGCTCGAAGGAAAAAATCCTAAGAAGAAAGTAATCGCATTGCGGGCTGACATGGATGCGCTGCCTATTCGCGAAGCGAACAAGGTAAGCTACTGCTCGAAAAATGAAGGCGTGATGCACGCCTGCGGGCATGACGTGCACATGGCGAGTCTGCTGGGAACAGCGAGGATTTTGTCTGAATTGAGAAATGAACTGGAAGGGACGGTAAAATTCATCTTCCAGCCCGCTGAGGAAAGAGCACCGGGCGGAGCTTCCGTTATGATTAAAGAAGGCGTGCTGAAAAATCCAAAGACGGATTTTATCCTTGCCCAGCATGTGACTCCCGAACTGGAAGCTGGCAAAATCGGGTTTCGCGCGGGAAAATTCATGGCATCATCAGACGAATTGTATGTGACCATCAAAGGCAGAGGCGGTCATGCCGCTCAGCCGGAGAAGCTGATTGACCCCGTGCTGATAGCCTCTCATTTGATTGTGAGCCTCCAGCAAATCGTGAGCCGCCACGCCAGCCCGCTGGTGCCGACCGTGCTTTCGTTTGGAAAGGTCGTTGCCAACGGTGCAACGAATATCATCCCTGATGAAGTGAAGTTGGAAGGAACGCTCAGGACGTTTGACGAGCGATGGCGCGCTGATGCTAAGCGGAAGATGCAACAGCTTGCAGGAAGCCTGGTGAAATCCATGGGGGGCAGTTGTGAGTTCAGGATTGTGGAGAGCTATCCGTTTCTGAAAAATGATGAGAAACTGACGAAGTCAATTGCTGAATTAGCGAAGGAATATGCCGGTGAAAAAAATGTAGTAGAGATGGAGCCGCGCATGGGTTCGGAAGATTTTGCTTTTTATTCCCATCACATTCCGGCTTGCTTTTACAGGCTGGGAACGGGAAATCCGTCAAAAGGATTACAATCCCGCGTCCACACGCCTACTTTCGATATTGACGAGAGCGCCCTGAAAATCGGAATGGGATTGATGGCATGGTTAGCCATGTGCTGAATCATTATTGTCCGGCTAAAAAATCATGTTTTGGGCAAAAGCCAATTTAATATATGAAACCCAAATCTGGCTGGCTTTAGCCTACATTGGTCGGACAATAGTGAAATTAAATCATGAAGCGCAGGCTCAACATTGACGCTCTTTCGCAAACAACCTTCGACCTCCTCATCATCGGGGGCGGCATCACGGGCGCAGGAATTCTGCAGGAAGCAACTGCCAGGGGCTACCGCTGCCTGCTGGTTGAGAAAGGCGACTTTGCCAGCGGCACCAGCAGCCGCTCAGCCAAGCTCGTTCATGGCGGCATGCGCTACATGAAATACGGCAAGCTGGGTATGGTGAAGGAAAGCCTTGAGGAAAGAAACCATCTGCTGAAAACCTATCCCCGCCTGGTGAAGCCGCTTCCGTTTCTGTTTCCGGTGTATGATTCAAAATTGAAATACCGGCTGGGCGTGGCGCTCTATCACTTCCTCGACAGGGAAAACATGCTGCCTGATTATACAAACCTTGAACCGGACGAGGTTATCCGGGAATTTCCGGCTGCAAGACAAGACGGCTTGCTGGGAGGATTTCTTTATTATGATGCAGTGACCAATGATGCCCGCCTGTGCAGCGAGGTGATTCACACCACCCTTGAACAGTCCGCTTCCGTGGCGCTTAATTACTGTGAAGTGAAAAACAGTATCCGGCATGGAAACAGGATGGAGGTGCACTGCATAGACCATATTGAACAGCGCGCAATTCATTTTCTGTGTCACTGCATCGTGAACGCCAGCGGAGTGTGGACGGACGAAGTGCTGAGAAAACTGGCGTCCGGAACAGCCGGTGTCACCGCTCCGAGCAAGGGCGTGCATATCGTGTTATCGCAGAAAAGATTTCCCGCACGGACTGCGGTGATTTTTCCCTCCTACGCAGGCGACAGCCGCATGATGTATGCGGTGCCATGGGAGAACGGCTCGGTCATCATCGGCACCACCGACACGGAATTTTTCGGGAAGCCGAATCATTGCGCTGCCAATGAAGATGACGTGAACTACGTCCTTCACAGCATCCGCGAATTTGCTCCATCGCTGGGCATCACGGAAAATGATATTCTGTATGTGTATGCCGGATTGCGTCCCCTGTTTCGCGAGAACAAAATCAGCAGCGAGCGCGCCCGTGACTACAGCATCTGGTGGAGCCATGACCGCCTGCTGAATATTTTCGGAGGAAAACTCACCAGCTTCCGTTCCATGGCTGAGGCGCTTGCGGATGAGCTGCAGCAAAAATTTGCCCCGTCATCTCAGCCTGCGGATGTGTTGCATGAACAATTGCATGTCACCGATGACCACGAAAAAATTCATCCTGATTTTGAAGCTACCACGGGCGAGGCAAGATATTTCATCCGTAAGCAGCAATGCTATCATCTGGATGATTTGCTCACCAGACGGCTGTCACTGACTTATGTTTTAAACGGATGCACGGAGAAAAAAGAAATCATCACGAAGGTGGCGGAACTGATGAAGGAAGAATGCGGCTGGACGTGGGAAGAATACGAACAGGAGATAAATAACTACTGTGAGATGCTGGAGAATGCCTCGCCCATAAAAAAGCTTGAATGACCGAAGTTGCTTTTATCGTTCACGGGAAAATCAGGCGCATGGAGCGGCTGAAAGCAAGACTTGCCGGGGCGATGCCCGCAGGATTTGAGCCTGCATTCTCCGAAACGCAGCACGCTGGACACGCCACGGAACTTACTCAACAGGCATTGGCTGGCGGTGCGAAATATGTGATTGCCGTGGGCGGGGACGGGTTGCTGAACGAAGTGGCAAACGGCTACATGAACAGTTCTGATGATATCAGAAAACAGGCTGTCCTCGGTGTTTTTCCGCAGGGAACGGGGAATGATTTCTGCAAAACGGTTGGCATCAGGGCTGACGTTCAGCAGCTGTCCGGCTTGCTTCAGCACAACAGCGTGAAGCCCGCTGACATCTGCCATATACGCTTCCGCGATGTAAACCATTCGCCTGCGGAACGCTATTTCATCAACATTGCCGACATCGGCATCGGAGGCTACGTGTCGCAGCGGG
>DATLYB010000405.1:0-18571 GCA_035575215.1 Chitinophagales bacterium | reverse complement strand
TTCAACGCCATCCGCGTGTGTTTTTATTTTCATTTGTCACACTACTGCTTCTTATACCTTGTTTTTTTGAGTTCGTGATTTGGCAGTTTCTTTACCATCCTGAATTCAATAATGATTTTCCGTATCTGCATCCTGCGGTTGCGGATATTTATTACAGGCATGAATTGGAAATGGTACAGTATCAGCCCCGGTGCGCGGACTATGACAGCGTGCTGTTTTACGCCATGAAACCGGGAGTTTGCCGCCATCGCTCGATTGAATTTAACTGCACCTACTCTTTCAACAGCGCGGGGCTGCGGGATGACGATGCCTCGCTGGATAAACCTGAAATCATCGTGCTGGGCGATTCCTATGCGATGGGGTGGGGGATGAGCAATGAGAAAATTTTTTCATCCCTTATCGAGCAGCAAACCGGAATGAAAACGCTGAATGCTGCAGTTCCATCCTACGGAACAGCTCGTGAGTTTCTTTTTCTTGAACGCCTGGACCTCAGCAATCTTAAATATCTTGTCATACAATACTGCGCCAACGATTTCGAGGAAAACAAACAATTTGTGGAGCAAGGATTCAGATTACAAGTTAATACCCGCGAGGTTTATCAAGGCATCGTCCGCAATCACGTCAACCGGATTAAATACTACCCGCTGCTGTATGTTTCCACCCTGGCAAGAGTAACATGGGCGCGCATTTTCGGCAAATCCGAAGAAAAAAAATCTTCGAAATTGGTTTCTAAAGCGGCAATAAATTTCCCCCAAGTTCAGAATTTACTCGATGCGAAACCGGCAACTTCCGCAAGCGCAGAAGATTCGGCCGTTTATTTTTTAGATATTGTTCGCAGTAAACCCGCTTTGGAAAATGTGCAAATCATTGTAATGAATATTTCCGGACCGCTGTACACCACTCCATCTTTTATCAATGCTTTGTCAAAAGTTAAGGAGAGTTCATCTTATCCCGCTTTTGTCCGCAGCATAAAGCCGGTTGACATCTGCGGAATCGTAGGCAAGCAGGATTATTTCACGCTGGATTGTCACCTGAATGAACAAGGTCACCGCAAGGTGGCTGCATTGGTGACTGCAGCTATTCATTCAGAATGAGGCAGGTTGCGGATGAATAACATATAATTCAGCCGATTTTCCTGAATAGACTTTCTCAAGTGAAACGTTTTCATTCTGCTCTAATTCCCTCAGCTTTTCGCGCGGAGTAAACCGGTTGTCGCATTCAAGAATTACTTTTTTGTTTTGCCTTAAAATTTCTTTCAGTGACGTTTCCTCCGTCCATGTTTTGAATTTTTCCGAGTAGTGCCAGAAATACGCTTCCGCTGTTAAAAGTGATTTCATTCTTTCAAAATGCTCCGGCTGCGGAATGTTTTCATTGGCTCCGTATTTTAAAGCGTAAACCAGCGATGATGAGCGGTCACCTAAAATAAGCGTGTAATCATTGTAACGCTTGTTTACCATATTCATTACCGACTGCGAGTCGTGTGCTTCCGCAACAAGCCTTCTTCTGAAGCCTTCGATATCAGTGTGTCTTAAACAATAAACAAAGGCAAGGATAATTAGAGTTGAGTGTAAAAAATTATTCATGGATAGAACTGGCGCACGTTGCCTGCGTACGAACGCATTGAATGCAAGGAAAATAACCACAGCAATCGCCAGCCGGTATGAATTGCGAATTAATGTTTCACTTATCCATTCACGGAAGGTTTGTTCGGAAAGGTACCCTGCAAAGTGCCTCAGAAAAAAAAGAAAAAAAAGCATCAGAACAAGCATGACTTGCACTGAGGCGACTTTTGTGAATGAAAATGAATCAGGCGAGATAAGCTCGGCTTTTGTAAACACCTTTGAAGTGAAATACATAATCGCTGTGAAAAGGCTTAAAGATGGAATCAGATAGTGAGGATTGAAATGCTTGGCGACCATCACCAGTTGAATCACCACGGTGAAGACAAGCGCAAAAAGAATTTTAACGTCCATGTTATATCGTATGTCCCGCAGCATTTTTATCCTGTAAATCATCATCAGCAATCCGGCTGCTAAAAAAACCGCGATGTACAAGGGATGCTCCAGCGTAATAAGTTTTGCAAGGCTGTGCAGCGCTTCCGGAAAGTCAACCACGTTAGGCGCGCCTCTGCCATACAGCGATGAATGAATGAACAATGCGCCCAGCCAACTCAGCAGATATTCGAAATGTGCCCAGGCCGGGAAAATCAGCAGCAGGAAAAAAATAAACGAAAGGAGCAGGTAATTGACGGAAATCCTCAGCGGCAGCAGCGTTAACGGGATAATTAAGAAAGGTATCATGGTGAGTTTGGCGGCAAGGCTGAAGCCCGTTAAAAATGAAAACCAGAAGGTGTATAGCAGGTGATTTTTTCGGAAATCGTCTCTTGCCGATAGCCGCAGCAGGGTTACTATCCATAGAATGCACGAAATAAATATCATCATTTCGGGGCTGACCTTCAGAAATATCCTCATCATCTGCCAGGATGCAAACGGCACGCATTGCAGCAGGAAACTCCACCAGAGGCTGCCGGTATAACGGTATGCAACAACCCCCAAGAAGAAAAGGGCAATGATGCAGAGCGTAAAGAGTGTCCGGTTGATAATTTTGATGTACAATTCTGAATGCAGAATAACATCTTTCTGAAGGTCGTCTTCGTTTCTTAAAAAGGATGTTGTGCGCACAACGGCAGCGCTGATAAGCTGAACAGGGCTTCCCGGATTATCAACATGGGCTGAGGGTTTCAGCATTGCAATATTCAGTCCGTTGAACAGATAGAGATACGAAGGATCGGAATGCAGGGCATAATAGTAATGTCCCCATGCCTGGCGAAGGGGAACCACCGCCAGATATACGCACACGGGAACAATAAGAAAAGGGTAAACCTTTTTCATTAAGTTAGGCGATGATTTCTGCGCGTCTGAAAATAGCAATTTATTTGCTCGCAGCGCTCTTCCCGCTTGCAATCCTGGAGGTGCTGTGTGCCGCTGCACTTCGGTTGCGGCAGGGCGAATGGCTTTATACCAAGCTGCCTAATCACAACTTCATGCTTTTTGAGCCTCATCCGCAATGGGTGGGCGTTCCCAGAAAAAATGCCGCAGTCACCGTGAGGGGAATTTTATACTTGCATAATTCACAAGGCTTCAGAGGTGATGACGTGTCAGCGGTGAAAACAAAAAAACGCATCATCTGCATCGGAGGATCAACAACGTATGGCATGGGAACCGGCAATCATCAGACATGGCCTTACTACCTTGATAGCTTGCTTTCCGAAGAGCATGAAGTGCTGAATTTCGGTATTCCCGGCCATAGTACCGCTGAACACAAAAAACTGCTGCCAGATGTTATCCGCGACTATTCGCCCGATATCATCATCCTGCAAACCGGGCTGAATGACTTGCGCTGCATGAACGTGAAAAATTTATCCAGTGATTACGCCAACTTCCACCAGCCTACGCTTTACGCCAGTTTCGGCTTCTGTCCTCAGCAGCGGCTGCCGCGTTCCGGGCTGATTACTGCCGGCTGGATTGCGCTGCGCAAGCTGAAGCTCATCTCGTGCTGCCCCTTTCATCAGGCTGTGTTTACCGGCACGGTTTCCGACTCGGTGGACAAGCGCGTGGTTGAAATTTTCCGGCACAATTTAGACACCCTCATTCGTCAATGCACCAGCCGGAACATTCCCGTGATACTTTTGCCGAACATATTGTCCCCCGATGCTCTTGCCAAAAATGATTACCGATGGTGGGTGCCTTATCTCACCGTAAACGGTATCATCAGTGCGCTCGATACGCTGAACGCAGCGATGCAGGCACGGGCTGACGGCAACGGAGTATTTTATTTTAACATCCGTGAAAACTGGAGCGCCAGTGATTTTTACGATGCCAGCCATCTGAATGCGCAGGGAAATTTAAAATTAGCCAGGGCAGCAGCCGTCTTGTTCAGCGAAGTCAAACGCTGACTGCGTTCAGCGACCATGCCTGCGGCTGCGCTGCAAAAAATGTTTTCGTTTGCGCCCACGTTTGCCTGAAGAAATCTGAATTCCGGTAGTTTTCCAGTGCGTGTTTGTCGCGCCATTCGCTGTAGGTAAAAAACACATTTTCGGTTTCGGTGTCTTCCCACAATTCCACTCTCAGGCAGCCGTCAAACGCTGCAATTTTCTTTTTTTCCTCCGTGAACAATTTGACAAATTCCTTCACCCTGTCAGGCTGGAAGGAGAGTTTCACAATTCGGATAAGCATTTATTCTTGTTTACGGTTGAAGTTTAGGGTGGCAATCAATGTTCATTCAAAATCTATCAGCACTGTATCACCGATATTCAGCCCCAGCAGGCTGCTGGCTTTTCCTGAATTGATGGCAATCTCCAGATAACCGGCTGAGTTGAAGAGGCAGAGCTTCTCTCCTTCAGGCACATCGTGATAGCTCTCGCTGATGCTTGTAATTTTCTCCCTCCGGAAAGAAATCGTGTAATTGCGGTCGCGTCTAAGGCTTTCAAAAAGTTCTTTGCTCACATTGACCACTACATTGTGAAAGGAATCAATATAAATGATGGAGCCTCTTATCAGGGAATCCTGCACCACGGGAGTCAGACCTGTTTTGGTCAGCAGTGCATTCAGGGGTTTGCCGATGTCGGCAATTTTTCCCTCCTCCGCTATGCGGCAGGCTGCTTTCGCAAACACGTTCTTCCACGGAAACGAAGGCATCGTTCCGTTTTGCCCTTCATGTGAAATTTCAACTATCGCATCCGGCTTCTTCTCGAAAATCATGCTCAAAATGCCGTTGTCAAATCCGATGAAGAAATGCTTCCGGTATTCTGCGGCAATGTAGCGCACCGTCCGTTCATCCTGGTCGTTCACGCTCACCACGTGCACGGTGCCGTCAGGAAAACTGGAGAACGAGTTTTTCAGCACAAAGGCAGCCTCCGTAATATTGAAAGGCTGAATGTTGTGCGAGATGTCAATGATGGTAAGATTCGCGCAAAGCCGGAGCATCGTTCCCTTCAGCATCCCCACAAAATAATCCTTGGTTCCGAAGTCGGTGGTGAGCGTGACGATGGGCACGGATTAAAGAAATTTTGCTAATTTTGATTTCAAAAATAGAACAAAATTTTTTGAGCGAACTCATCATCAGTCTGGATGACATTAATCCCGTGGAGCTTTTTGGCGTCAATAATTCCAACCTCAACCTCCTGAAAAAAGCATTTCCTGATTTGCGGGTCGTTTCACGCGGCAATAAGATTAAAGTAAACGGTGACGAAGAGGAAATCGAAAGGTTTAAAGAGAAACTCGACCAACTAATTGCGCTTGCGGGGAAAGAGGGCGTGCTGACAGAAAGGCACGTGGAAGAGGCGCTGCTCAATATTCCCGCTGACAATCTCTTCCCTGAAGAAAATGGGGATGAGGTGCTTGTGCACGGGCGCAACGGCTTGCTGGTGCGTGCACGCACAGCCAACCAGCGAAAGATGGTGAAGATGAGCGAAACGCATGATGTGCTGTTTGCCATTGGCCCTGCCGGCACCGGAAAAACCTACACGGCAGTAGCAATTGCCGTGAGGGCGCTGAAAAACCGCATTGTCAAAAAAATCATCCTCACGCGCCCGGCTGTGGAAGCAGGCGAGAGCCTCGGCTTTTTACCCGGTGATTTGAAGGAGAAGATTGACCCTTACCTGCGCCCGCTTTATGACGCCCTCGATGACATGATTCCCATTGACAAGCTGAACTACTACATGCAAAACCGGATTATTGAAGTAGCGCCACTCGCCTTCATGCGCGGGCGCACGCTTGACCACGCCTACATCATCCTCGATGAGGCGCAGAACGCCACCAATGCCCAGCTCAAGATGTTCCTCACGCGCATCGGTCCGGCTGCCAAATGCATTGTGACAGGCGACCTCACGCAGATTGACCTGCCGAAAAATCAAGTATCAGGGTTGGTGACTGCCGTTAAGATTCTTGAAAATATCCACGGCATCGCCACCGTCTATCTCACCGAAGCCGATGTGATTCGCCACCGCCTGGTGAAGAAAATCATTGACGCCTACAGCCGGCTCAATGAGCAGGAAGGAAAATAGCAGCTTAGGCGGCACTCTCTCTTCTTATTTCATGTCCGGCAATAATGCAATTTCGGAAAAGGAAAGTCACCATCAGGCGAAGCGGATGATTCGCAGCCAGCTCATCACCACCATCACATAATAGGTGGGGTCAATCTCAAACCAGCGACTGGCAAACTTGGCGCTTTGCGGAAACTTGTGATGATTGTTTTGGAACAACTCGCCCAGCATTACAAGCCCCCACGGCTCGCTGTTTTTCGATTTGTCGCCATTGTTGAAATTGGAATAGCCGTATTTGTGCCCGCACCAGTTGACCAGCGCGCCATGAATAGGTCCCATCAGGTAGTGAACGGGCAGCAGCAGAAACATCCACCAGTGCGTGGCAAAGAAAATATAAAACAGAGTGTATCCCGTGCCGAAGGCAATGCGCACTGCCCAGGAATCGCCCAGCCGGTCAAGCCTTTCCCAGGAGGGAAGGTTGCCATCGAAGCGGGGCTCTGGATGCACTTTTTTGAAAACATAGCTGTAATACACTTGTTTTGTATTCCACATCATGCGGAACACATCTTTGAAAAAATGGGGCGAATGCGGATCTTTCTCCGTGTCGCTGTAAGCATGATGCGAGCGGTGCAGAATGGCATATGCGCGCGGCACAAGATAAGATGAGCCCATCGTGAAAAACGTGAGCAGGTAATTTACCTTCTCCCAAAACCTGTTCATCGTGAACATGCGGTGGGACGCGTAGCGGTGCAGAAAGAAAGTGTGAAAGAACAGGGAGAGGAACCAGTGTGCAAGAAAGAATATCAGGATTGTCATTTGAAAAACTTTGCGTTAAAGTTCCGCCTTTTAAGTTACAGTTGTATGATTATTGCCGATTACTGCTTCCAGTTTACCGTTCCAGCAGCAACTCCCAATTTTTCCTCCAGCGCAGTATCGTACACTTGTTTCCATGCGGAAATCTCTCCGAAGTGTTCGCCATCCACGGTGATTCTGCCTTCGGTCACTCTGCCCAGAAACCGGTAGGGGTATTTGTTTGCGGCAAGGTGTTCGAACAGTTCCTGTTTTTCGGGCGATACGCTTACTACCGCGCGGCTTTGCGATTCACCGAAGAGGAAGGCGTCTTTTCTGATTTCGCTTGTGGTGTTCAGTTCGAATCCCAGCCCGCCCGCAGCGGCTGATTCTACCAGCGAAACGAACAGCCCTCCGTCAGAGACGTCATGAGCGGATACAATGGCATCAAGCAGAATCAGCGATTTTACCGCTTCATGCAGGGCCGCCTCTTCGTCCAAATCAAATGAAGGCGCAGGCGAAGATGTGATGTTGTGCCATCTGACGAGATATTCGGAATTGTTAATGTCATTTTTCGGCTCGCCAAGCAGGTAAATCAAATCGCCCTGCCTCTTGAAACCGAGCGTCATTCTTTTTTCCGCATGCTCCACAATACCGAGCATCCCGATGGTGGGAGTGGGAAAAACCGGACCTTCGGCTGACTGGTTGTAGAAGCTCACGTTGCCGCCCGTCACCGGGGTGTCGAACTTCCTGCACGCTTCGCCCATGCCTTTTATCGCATTCACAAACTGCCAATACACTTCAGGGTTGTAGGGATTGCCGAAATTCAGGCAGTTGGTGATTGCAACAGGAGTTCCGCCTGAGCAAATGATGTTGCGGGCGGCTTCTGCAACGGCAATCATCGCGCCCACATACGGGTCAGCATAAACGTAGCGGGCATTGCAGTCAACACGCAGCGCCAGCGCCTTATCCGTTCCCATGATGCGCACCAGGGCAGCATCAGCAGGAGCATTCGTTGTCAGATTGCCGATGCCCACCATCGAGTCATATTGCTCATACACCCAATGTTTTGAAGCGATGTTGGGGCAGGCGATGATAAACTCAGCCACTTCGCGCAGGTTTGCCGGTTGGGGCACCTGGTCAATGTTGAAGCTCTTCTGCTTTTTGTAATAAGCCGGCTCTTTGTATGGCCGTTCATACACGGGGGCGCCACCACCGAGCACGAGCGACTCAGCGGGGATGTGCGCCACCAGTTCGTCATACATATAGTATTCCAGCATGCCGGTGCCTGTCACCTCCCCGATGATTTCGCAGTGCAAATCCCACTTGTCGAAAATTTTCTCAACTGTTTCTTCATATCCTTTTTTCACCACCACCAGCATCCGCTCCTGCGATTCGGAGAGGAGGATTTCAAACGGCTTCATGTTCTCCTGCCGCGTGGGCACTTTGTGCAGCCAGATTTTCATCCCGTGTTTCCCTTTTGCTGCCATTTCAGATGTGGAGCAGGTGATGCCCGCAGCGCCCATATCCTGCATGCCAATCACAGCGTCAGTTTCAAGAAGCTCCTGCGTTGCTTCTAAAAGAAGTTTTTCCTGGAAGGGGTCGCCCACCTGCACAGAGGGTAGGTCTTGATGCGACTCATCCGTGATTTCTTCAGAAGCGAACGTGGCTCCGTGAATGCCGTCCTTGCCCGTGGCTGAGCCGACAATGTAAACCGGATTGCCTGTGCCTTTTGCAATGGCTGAAATTGTTTTGTCAGCGCGTACAATACCTACTGACATGGCATTCACCAGGGGATTGTGTTCGTAGCAATCTTCAAAATAAACTTCGCCTGCCACGGTAGGTACACCAAATGAATTGCCGTAATCGCCAATGCCTTTCACCACGCCTTTTACCAGATGCCTTGTCTTTTCGGTGGAAATATTTCCGAAGCGAAGCGAGTTCAGGGCTGCAACAGGACGGGCACCCATGGTGAAAATGTCGCGGTGAATACCTCCCACTCCCGTAGCAGCGCCTTGATACGGCTCAATGGCGGAAGGATGGTTGTGCGATTCGATTTTGAAGGCGCAGGCTAAGCCGTCACCGATATCCACAAGCCCCGCATTTTCCTGACCGGCTTCTACCAGCAGTCTGCTGCCCTTACGGGGAAGAGTTTTCAGCCATCGGATGGAATTCTTATACGAGCAATGCTCTGACCACATCACCGAGAAGATGCTCAACTCAGTGAAGTTGGGATTGCGTCCGAGTATGGTTTTAATTTTCTCATATTCCTCAGGCAGCAAGCCCAGTGCCTCAGCGGTTTTCACCGTTACGGCCGGTTCAGCATAGCGCACATCCATTGTGTTATGATTTTTAGAGCGACAAAGTTATGCTAAACGCAAATTCTATTATGCGAGGTCGGACGGAGGATAATGTGTGACTTGAAAAATCACTACGTCTTTTATCCCCCCTTAGCTCCTATTTCAGCTTATTTTCTGCCGTGATGCAGGGCGGTATCATTGTGATAATTATTTCACAACCACCAAAAAACAAAGCCATGAAAACTCGCATCGCCACTTCCGTTCTGACGCTGGCTTTTGCAGCCTTTCAGTTCGCTGCAAATTGCCAGGTCAGCCAAAAACTTTATCAGGTAACCGATGAGGGGAAGTATTATTTCACCTACTGGGCGCACTCATCGGGTGAAAAAGCAGGTGTGCGGTATGTTACTCCCCGCACCTTTTATCTTGAGGGAATCCGCACGGGTGTGATTCCAGCCACGATGACATACAAGGAGTTTCTCAGTTGTCGTGTGGATGATTTGCAGGCGCTTATTTTCCAATCGCAGCAGGATGTGATTGCTGCCATGCAGAGGTTAAATGAACCGGGAATATATGCGCCTTTCGTAAACCAACAGAGTGCTGAACCCATTTCAGAGAAAACCACTGTGACGGCATCTCAAGCGGAGAGTGCCGCAAACGATGATGTATGGATTACCACCGAAGAATCACCGGTTGAGCAGCCGCCTGCAATTAAAACGGAAGAAGACGCAGTCAATAAGCAATCCCAAAACAGCGACATTCCGTGGATGGTTTATTCCCTCACCCGTCCGGGTGACAGGGTGACGATAGCCAGCGATGTTGAAAACGCAGATGATTCTTTTGATGAAGAAGATTACCAAATACCGTGGGTGGTGCTTGCACTGACTCACCGCGGTGATGCATTCGAGGCGCCCGGCATACCCGGAAGGGATGATGCTGATGATGATTCAGAATTTCTGGAATTGAAGATTGCCTTGCTGGGCATCCTCGAAGAGCTGATGGATTTGCAGGACACGGAGAGCAGGAAGAAATACGGAAAGGTTTATGCCGGAATGGATGGAAAGCTCTATGGCTCGTCAGATGCTGAATTAGACGAGCTAATCAAAGCGCTGCTGCGGATGAAGGATGAGATTTCCATCACCGCCAACCGGAAAGAAGTCAATGAAATCTTCGCAACCCTTGAAACCCTGGTTTCAAGATAATCCCACCGTTGTTGCCCGCCAATAAGCACACTCAACTCAGGTTCCTTGGAGAGCGAAAGCCCGTGGTTGCGGGCTTTCGTTTTTTTTGTTCAGCACACGGAATATCGGACAAGGAACCACCGTTTTTTTATTTAATAAGCACACGAAGCAGGCAAAGGACAGAGAAAATCAAGCGAGCGGATTTTCCTTCATGTAATCACGCAACTCCTGAAATGAAGTTTCGATAATTGTTTCAACGCGTGCGACAAGAGGCGGCAGCTTTTTTCGCTTCTTTTTGACATCGGCATAAGCTTCAATCAGCTTGACGTCATCCTTCAGCGATTCCACCCCCATGTAATGCAGCATCGGGCGCAGCGAATGGGCAGCCTGCTTCAGTTGCCTCCACTCTTTTCTCTGATGGCTCTGCCGGATGGTTTCGAGCAAAGGCGGAGCGTGTTCCAAATACAAGCTGATGTAGCTGTGCAGCCGCTGATGATTTCCCGAAACGAACTCTTTTAAAAACGTGAGGTCAGTGACCATCGTTAAAACCTATTTTTTTAGCATCCATGCGATTTTATCGTAGAGTTCTTCGGCTGTGAACGGCTTGGCAATATATTCATCCATACCGGTTTTAAGGCATGATTGCCGTTCCTTATCGGTGGCGCTTGCCGTCAGCGCCATTATTTTCACATTCCGGATTTCAGGTGATGGGGCGGTGCGTATCGAACGCGTTGCTTCGTAACCGTCCATCACGGGCATGTTCAAATCCATCAGCACCAGGTCATAGCGGTTTTTCTCCATCATTTTCACTGCCTCCTGCCCGTTGATGGCTATTTCTATTTTAGCGTCATTGATAACCGACCAGATGGTATCGCGGGCAACCAGCTGATTAAATATATTATCCTCCACCAGCAGGATTCTCAAATTTCTCAAATGCTCAGGCCTTTGTTCGTGTCTTTTTTCTTTTTCAATTTGTTTGGCGCTGATGCCATAGGGTATTCTGAATGTGAAAACGGAGCCTTGCCCCGGCTTGCTTTCCACGGCAATATGACCTTTCTGCAATTGTACCAACTGCTTGCAGATGGCAAGCCCCAGCCCCGTGCCGCCATATTTCCGGGAAATATCCTTTCCGCCCTGAGCGAAGCTTCTGAAAATGAGGGTGAGCTTGTCTTTGGAAATTCCGATGCCGGTGTCTTTGACCGAAAACTCGATAATGATTTTTTTTGAATTCCTTGAGGGCACCTTTCTTGCAGTAATGGTGATGCCTCCCCGTTCGGTGAATTTGACGGAATTGTTCACCAGGTTAACCAAAATTTCATTCAGCCTGACGGGGTCGCCCTTCACATATTCGGGCAGCGATAATTCAATGAAGGTTTCAATCTTGAGTCCTTTTTCATCAATCTTGTATTTCAAACTATCCACCACGTTGCGGACGATTTCCCTTACTTTGAAGTCGATATTTTCAATTTCCAGCTTGCCCGCCTGTATTTTTGAAAAATCAAGGATGTCATTTATAATCACCAGCATATTGTCGGCTGATTGCTTGATGGCTTTCAGGTATTGCACTTGCTTTTCGCTAGGCTTGGTGTTAAGCAGCAGGTTCGACAAGCCGACCACCGTATTCATCGGTGTTCTGATTTCATGACTCATGTTTGCCAGGAAGCGTTCTTCCAGTTCTTTTGCTTGTTTCAGCTCCTTGTTTTTATGCTGAAGGTCTGTAGTTTTTTCGTTAACGAGGTCGGTCAGTTCCTTTTCTCTTTTTTTAAACAGGTCAATCACTGCTGAAAGGTTGCTGCGTTCCCTTTTCACCAGCACATGCACGATGCCGTTAAAGGCGCCCATTTTTTCACGGAGGATTTTGTTGAAATTGTTTCGAGTGAGGCAATACAGGCTGGTTTTGCTGACAGCGGTGACTGACATGGTTCTTACTCCGTTGCTCAGCAGCGCCAATTCCCCGAATACGTCACCTTCGCTCAGATAAGCGATTACCAATTTACCGTAGTGCACTTTCACTTTGCCGCTTCTGATGATAAACATGCAGTCATCCTGTTCGCCTTTGCGGATGATATTCTGCCGGGGGGTATAGCTGACGGACTTCATCGCCATCGCTATCCGCTGGATGACGCTGTCAGGAACGTGGCGGAAAAATTCAGATTTTTTCAAAAGCTCCAGCTTGTCGTTAAAATTTTTCATTGCGGATTTTTCAAGGGTGAGAAAATTTTTGCTGTTTTTTCAGAAACCGCCTTTGCCGTCAGCTTTCCGGCAATCACACACGATTCAACACATCCGGCATTAAAGCCGTTTTTAATCCAATCACCGGTGATATGCAGATTTGAAAATCCGGTTTTGCCGGTTTCAAGCCGGTATTGTGAGGTTCCCTTTTCTGAGAGCACATACTGGTCGGTGGGATTGATGTTCGCCCGGAAATACTGGGCTTCAAACCGCTTTGTTCCCTGACCGCTTGCCATGTCAGCCAAAAGGTCCCAGTTGAATTCTGTTCCATTTGGATGCCTTGCAAGGGGCCACAAATGGCTGGCATGATTGTTCATGAAGTTTTCTGCTTCACTCAACACCGCGCGTTGCTGCCTGTGCGGAAAGACAGGGTCAGCAGGCGGCTGCATCCTCACATTATGCAGCGGTCCGCAGAAGTAGATGATGGTTTTCGGTTCTTCCTGCGCCTGCCACTGCTCATGCGGCAACACATCGCTCATGTCGGAATATGTGTCAAACGGCAACTCGTAGCTTCCCACAAGAGCCGGTTCTTTGTTCCAATAATGCCAGCCCATTTCCCTTGCATCGGCTTTCAGCCAGATTTGAAAAGCCTGCGTAGGTGTGATGCTGATGTTTGCAATCATCTTCCTCCAGGCGTCATTGTTTTGAATCAATTCATCGCAAATGTTTCTGAGCGCCCCGATTGAAATTCCCAGGATAATTTCATCGAAATCTTTACCGTGTTCCAAATCGAATGTTTTGCCGCCCTTCCAGTTGCACCAGGCTGATTCCAAATCATAATTATCACCCCTTGAAGGACTGGAGAGACGATGACCTTGAGCTAACTGCTCATAACGAGGCTCGCTTGTCCAGCCTGGCACGTTCTTCCGGTCGTCAATCAGAGGATCATATTCGGCACCAAGCAGCGTGACTTGTTCCTCCATCTCAATTTTTTCTACAAAGGTTTTGTCGGCAGAAAGCTTCAGCTTTTTCGTCTTGTGAAAAAATTTGAACTTAACGCCCCGGTGTTTCAGCACCTGATAGAGGGGCGCAAAGATGGTGTCGCCCATTCCGGCTTGCATGCGATAGTAGAAGTGACCCTTGTAGTTGAAGCGCATCTTCAGGCAAAACCTCAGGCAGGTACCGGCTTCAGCAGTATATTTTGTTCCGCAAAACATCAGCGAATAAAGCAGATTGACGGGTGCTGAACAGAGGGTGGAATCTTCAGCGCCATGTTTTTTAATCCATTCTCGGTAGTCGTAATCATTGATGGAGTCGAATCCCCTGCGCATGATTTTGTCGCGCAGCATTCCCACAACATTCGCCAACCCCAAATCTGTCAGGATAAAAGTTCTCCGCCATCCGTCTCCGGTTGATTCCATGCGGGGGGATTTATTTTTCAGGCGTTCCTGTATTTTCAAAACGATTTTGAGAACAAACTCTTCGTCATCTTCGGAATATGATTCTCTGGTTTTATCCAGACGTTCAAGCGCCTTATCGAAGAGCACTCCGAGTGGCTCTCCGTCTTCGCTGAAGCTGCTGGTTGTTTCCTTTGCAAATAACTCTTTCAGCAGGCGCAAAATAATTCCGATAAATTCCCATCCTGTCGGAGTGGGGTTGGGCAATCCCGGCTCGTCAGTGGTTGATTTGAATTGAAAGGGCCAATGGCTCCACTTCCCGTTGTGAAAATCCTCCAGCACGGCAAAATCATAGCCTTTGAAGGCTTCCTTCCACGACTGGAAGGGATTGCCGGAAATCTTTTTTTTATCCTCATACACCCGCTTGATGAAATCAAAAGCGTTATCGTAAAATCCAAACCATAAATGCAAGCCGTGTTCTTCAATTCTATCGGCATTCCGGAGATTGCGTCCGCTGGCGCACTTGCCGCCCAGCCTCCATCCCATCTGATAAACGGTGATGTCGTATTTCGATTTCCAATCAGGCTCATTGGTTAGCTCATAGACGGCTGTCATCGAGCACATACCGCCTCCCAAAACGGCTATTTTTCTTGGAGCATCACTGTTGTTTGACATAGGAAATAATTTTCAGGGCGCTTTCCATAATTCTTTCCCCGCCTCAAACACAAAATTCCACTCAATCAGCCGGGAGAACAGGGTTTTTTGCCCGGAACTCAATCCTAAATCTTTTCCAATGGGAAACTGGTCGCAGGAGGTAAGTGTGAGTACATAAGGACCCTTGAGCCGCTTTATTTTTATTTTGTCAATCTTCATGGAAAATCCGACAATGGATTGATAGCATGCTTTCGAACCGTCTTCAATGTCGGGGAATTGCTTCAATGAAACAAACGGAAATCTTCTGTGGGAAAAAAAGTCGCGAAGCTGCCTGCATAAGTCGGCTTCCGCCCTTTCATCCGGAAAGCTTTTGTTGTAATCTTCCTGCAGGTCAGTCCAAATCTTTTCCATGTCATCCTCAATCACCGGGGCATCTTCGCGGAAGGAATCCGACAGAAGTTTTATTTCCACAAGCACATCCGTTTTTTCATGATTGTCCGGGCTGTATGAAAAAAATGCTTCTGTTTCAGCGCTGAAATAATCAGGGTTGGCAGCAGCGGGTATTTTTATCCAACCCCATGTTTTGGGCATTCCGTAAATTTCCCTGCCGGCAGCAATGGCTGATGCGTTGTTCAGAAACAGATAAGGCGCAAAGGCATATACAACGCTGCTTCCTCCATTTTTCAGCCTGACAAAAGTGGTAAACAGCGTTTCATGGTAGTCAATTTTCCCTTTGTAACGCTGCGGGATGGAGCAGCCTTCCGTATAATCGCAGAACGAAATAATGACCAGCGGTAAAAATGAACTTGCTTCCACACTGCCGCCTGATGGATTGGTAAACCAGCGGTCGCATAATTCCTTGCTGATGCTGCCTTTAAAAGCAAAAGTGTAAAAACGGGCATTGATAACTTGAAATGGCTGAGATGTTAAAATCTGCCCGTTTGTTTCTGCATAATGAGCTAAGGTCATAAATTGATTCTGTTTATTTTTTCACTGCTGAAACAAGATAATATTTCCACAGCCCTTTCTTCAGAGTCACATACTGCAAGTATGCCGTCAGCAGGTTTTTTCTGTTCATCCTGTTTCTGACGCCAAGCAACTCCAGCGGATAATGCAATATGAAACCCGGAAATGACGCCAGGTAGAGGCGTTTGGCAGAGGGGGCCACATTGACGGTGATATCAGCAGCATCTATGCTGCCGAAGCCGGCTGCTTCGGCTTGATTGATGAATTCATCAATTTCCGCAAAGTCGGCAACTGCCCAGCCATCAACGAATTTTTTGTAAATGCCAATTTGATTGTTATCAGCATGGGTTTTAAAAAAATCCGCCACAACCATTCTCCCGCCTTTATTCAGAAGCCGGTATGCTTCATTGAAAAATTCTTTTTTATCGGCTGCGTAACACACGCTTTCAATTCCCCACACCACATCGAATGAACCGTCAGCAAAACCGGTGCAGGTGTAATCCTGCTTCTGAAAGACGATGAGGTGCTGCACGGCATTGGCAGCAGCATTTTCGCTGGCGTTCATCACCTGCCTTTCGCTCAGGGTGATTCCGGTGACATGGCAGCCGATTGTTTTTGCCAGATAGACAGCCGAACCGCCCACTCCGCATCCGGCATCCAGCACCTTGTCGGTTTTTTTTATTCCGGCTTTTTCAGCCAGCAGGCGGTTGATGTTCGTCAGAGCCTCATCCAGGGTGTAAGTGTTGGTATCCCAAAATCCGTAATGCATGGCAAGATTATCATTCAGACCCCACACCCACCGGTAGTCCACTTCGCAGTGTTCATAGTAATTGATGATATCCTGCTTGGTTATCACAATCGCTTATTTTTTGAAAATTCCCTTCCGGTGGCGGAAAATTTCCACTTCGGGCGTGTCAATCAGATTGTCAAACACCGTGCTGCCGTTTCCCAGCGGTATCCGCTTCATCGTGTCATTGAGATGAAAATAAAAGCCGGGAAAGAAGCGGAAGCCGTGCTCACCAGGAAGCGGGTCGCTCCCGTGCATGGAGGTGTTCGGAACCTTCACGCTTCTTGCTTTTCCTCCGGGTATCATTTTGCGTTCATACACTTTGACGCGGAATCCTCTCTCCACCAGTTCATGGGCAGCGCTTAACCCTGCAACGCCTCCGCCCAGGATGATTACGGTTTTCTTCTCAGTGGATGTTTCCGCAGAGATTTTCATACGATAAAGTTTATGCCCTTTGGAATCGGTTACTTTTCCGTCAGCAGCAGGGCTTTATTCAATTAAAACGATTTACTTTTTTGATAAGAGAAATTTTCTGTTTACACCGGTCCACGTATATCTTCGCCACTTCATCATTGGGATTCACTTCAGTGATGCCTGTAAATATCTTCAATGCTTCTTCAAAATTTTCATACTGGAAATAACCCAGCCCTTTTTGGAAATAGTCAAGGGTTTGATTTTTCAGTTCCATCACTTCCTGCACCTCGCCATCAAACACCTCAAAGAGCCTCACGGGTCTGCTCATGCCTCTCACCGTCACAGAATCAATTTCACGGATGGCGTACCGCTGAGGGTCAGCCAGCGATGAGCAGGTGTGCTCGCTGATAATCAGGCTGATGCCATACGTTTTTGTCAGGGCTTCAAGGCGCGATGACAGGTTTACCGTGTCGGAAAGCACGGTGGTGTCCACCTGGTTTTTACCGCCAATGATGCCCAGCATCAGCGTTCCCGTATTCAGACCGATGCCGATGCTGACGGGTTTCAATTTATTTTTGAGGCGATTGTTATTGAACGTGTCCACTGTTTTCACCATGCTGATGGCGCTGCGCAGCGCCTCATCGGCATTGTTTGGAAATAGCGCCATGATGCCGTCACCCACGTATTTGTCAATGAATCCGTTGTTTTCGATGATAAGCGGTTCCATCACTGCCAGATAGTCGTTGATAAAGCGGAAGGTTTCCTCCGGAGTCATCTTTTCTGACAGGGAAGTGAAATCACGGATATCGGAAAACATCACCGTCATTTCTTTTTCCACCTGGTTGCCCAGTTCGATGTCTATGATGCTTTCTTTGTTCAGAAAGCTCAGCACCTTGCGCGGAACGAACAGCTCATTGGCTTTGTAAAGGCGGGCGTTTTCAATGGAAACCGCCATTTGAGATGATAGCATGTTGAGCACGCTGATGCGCTGGGGAGTGAACGCATGCGTGGTAAGATTGTTTTCCAGATACAAAATACCCTCCAGCCTGCCCTGGTTGATGAGGGGGATGCAGAGTACGGATTTGGGGCGCTGCCTGGACACATAGGCGTCATTCATGAAATTTCCTTCGCTGGAGGCATCTCCCAGCACCACGTTTTCCCGGGTGCGAATCACATAGTGGATGATGCCGTCAGAAACGCTTTCAGAATTTTCAAGCGGCAATGATTGCAATACGTTGATGATAGTGCCGTCAGCTTCGGCTTCTATTCTCCACTTGTTTTGCTTTTGCAGCAAAAGGACGCCTTTCTGCGCTCCTGCATTACGGATAACGAACTCCATAATTTTTTTAAGCAGTTCATCCAGCACAATGACTTCCAAAAAAATTTTGGAAGCCCTGAAAATGGTTTCCATGTCAGCCGTTTCCACCACATAGTCGTCAGCCTGTGTTTTTGCCTCTGAAACAGCCAGATACGGGAAATGTCTTTCCATCCGCTCTACTTTGGCGGCAGCGCCCCATTTCTGATAGCAGAAGTGTGCTTCCTTCAAATAGTAACGGGCGATTTTTTCACTTCCTTCAGCCAGATGAAATTTTGCCGCAAGCTCATTGGCAAGCGCCTCTTCCTGGAGAAATTCATTTTCCTTTGCCAGCCGTATGGCTTCGTCATAATAGCGGATGGCGTGTGCCTTTTTGTTTCTGACGCGGGCATGTTCAGCTGCCAGCAGGCAGTATTTGTTTTGATAATTGGCAGGGGCATGCTTCGCCCATTTCTTAAGCTTTCTCAAAGCAGCGTTTGCCTTTCTGAGCGTTTGAATCTTCACACCGGAAGGGAAATCGTGATAACGAGCGAGCCTTGCCAGGGCGTCATAGAGA
>DATLYB010000404.1:0-12110 GCA_035575215.1 Chitinophagales bacterium | reverse complement strand
CATGCCGGGGTCAGGCATGTATTGCATCGTGTCATAATTGATGACAGCGGGCGGCTGGTTTTCGTTCGCAGCCGGAGTTTCCCGGGGGTGGACATCCCGGCTGCATTCCGCCTGCAGAAACAGCATCAGAATTCCGAAATAAAAAAAAGAGGTGACGGGTTTCATAATCATCATTACTGAATGCTGCTGAAATCAATTGCGTCAATTAAAGGCGAGCCTTCTTTAAGGAACACCGGAAATTCATCATACGGAACGGACAAATTTGCCATGGTGCCTCCTTCATAAATTTTGGTCTCATCATACATGTAGAACCATTTACTTCCTGCCGGAAAGGTTACTGCAATGCCGGTGCCTTCTTCAAGAAAAGGAGAAACAAAGATATCGGAGCCAAGCGTGTAGCTGTAGGTTGTCTTGTCGATGAAAGTCATCATCGAGCGATTTTCATTGTAGGCAATTTCAGCCTGAGTCATCAAATAGGGAATCAGGCATCCGTGACGCAGCTTCACGAGTTTACGGTAGATGTCTTCCGTCTGCTGGTCGAACATCCATGGACGATGTTCGCCACCGCCACCGTTTTCCATCACGGGACTAAAGGCGCCCAATTGAGCCCAGCGAATGAAAACTTCTTTCGAGCGCATATTGGGCGGATTGTTGGAATCTTCGCGATAGCCGCCAATATCGGAGCCGAAACTGAGATACCCGTATTGTGAAGAGTGATACATGTTATTCAAGGCAGCTCTCAGTCCGTCAAAGGTTGCATCCTGGTCGCCCACCCATCCGCAGAAGTTGATGTCTTTGGGAGCGAATGCGAAATTGTCACCACCCTGGTCAACGAGGTGATAGTTGTCAATCGGGCGCGCGGTGATGACGCGGTCATTGCCAAGCCGCTGCCTGGTATAATCGAAAAACAGCCGGTAGTAGGCATGTGAATAATCCAGCCGGTTGACGAAAGCGCCTTGCCCCGGTGAGTAGCCTGACAGGATTTCGTAATAATCGGTGCCATCACATTTCCATCCGTCAATGCCCATGTTGAGCGTTTTGTCCATGAGTGTTTTCCACCATGCAACAGCAGCAGGATTGAACCAGTCAATCAGGCTGCCATCGCCTTTCCACCAGCTAACCACTCCGGGATTATTGCTGGCGGGCGATGTTTTCATAAAATAACCCTGAGCCTTTGCATCATCATACAAGGGGTGCACATCAGTGTTCACCACGCCTGTTATCCAGATGAACACGCGCACATTTTTTGAATGGAAGTAATCAATCATTCCCTGCGGGTCGGGATAAAGTGTATTGTCCCAATCGAATGTATTGTATCCCGTTTCCCACGGACTGTCAATGATAATGGCGCCAACAGGAATATCATGTGATAAATAATCGTCCACCAATTGCTGCGCGCTTTGCTGGGTGCTTTCGTCCTCCCACACCCAGTGATAAAAAATCCATTCGGGCCAAGGCAAGTTCCACTGCGTATTGTTGTTATTATTGTTGGTGTTGTTGTTATTATTGCTATTGTTATTGTTATTGGTGTTCGTATTGTTGTTATTGGAGTTGTCTGCTGCTGCGTCTTCTTTTTTACAGCCTTGAGAAAAAATGACGGTGAGCGCGAACAATGCTGCTAAAAAAAATTTGGTTCTGAACATGGTAATTGATTTTTGCTGAAACGAATATAACGAGTTAGAATGAATTTGCATCAGCAATTAATTTTCATATATATCAGAGATATTGCCACACAAGCTTTTCACGGCTATAAGAATCTTTTTAAAAAGACTTATCCGGCAAAAATCCGGGAGCAAGTAGATTTTAATGTACACGTTATTCACAGTTGTAGAAAACTAAAACGATTCAAAATTTTTTCGGTAAAGAAAAGTGATTTATATTTCGATTGCGTTTTTATTTACTCATTTCTAAAATTTTAAAAAATGCCAGCAAAGAAAAAGAAAGCAAAGAAAGCTGCCAAGAAAAAGAAGAAGTAGTTTTTTCTTATTCTTGAAAGAGAAAAGCCCTCTCCGAAAATTGGAGGGGGTTTTTTCATTTTTAGCCTTACCGGTTGCTGCGGATAAAATGCAGGAAGCCTGAATTTTTTATTGATGTTTCCTTGATAAAAATCTTAAAGAGCTGTGTTTGTATCCGTACAGAAAGTAAATGACAAAACCTGCGACCAGCCACACTAAAAACCTTTCCCAGTTGGTAGTACCGGATTCACACAGCAGGTAGGAGCAGGAAAGAAATCCCAGCACCGGAATCAGCGACAGATTTTTCAGGAATGAAAAGAATGTAATGATAATGAACACCACCGTGAAAATTGCATAAGGAACTTTTGTCCGCAAAATATCCCATCCCGAACCACCAGCGGTGTCAAAAGAAAAATAGGATGAGACACCCTCCTTGTTATAAAGGAGCAGCAGAACGGCAGTCAATGCCAGCAAAAGCGGCATAATAAACTTCGCATTCACGTAAGGCACTTTGAACTTCGCTTCGCGTCTGTTCGGGTCGTTTTGCAATTTGATGATACCGCCACACACCAGCACAAAAGCGAACAATGTACCCACGCTGGTAAGGTCAATCACTTCCTTCAGATTCAGAAACAAAGCCGGAATGGCTGTCACAGCTCCGGTGATAATAGTAGAAAAAGAGGGCGTCTTGAACTTGGGATGAATTTTTGAGAACACGGGAGGCAGTAAGCCGTCACGGCTCATCGCCATCCAGATGCGCGGCTGCCCGACCTGAAACACGAGAATGACGCTCGCGGTCGCAATCACCGCGCTGACGGCAACGATGCCTGCTATCCAATTCAGATTCACCTGCTGAAACACAAACGCGAGCGGGTCACCCACGTTCAACCGGTCATAGTTCACCATACCTGTTATCACCAATGCAATCAGTATGTAAATGACGGTGCAAATGATGAGCGAATAAATCATTCCGCGGGGCAAGTCGCGCTGCGGATTCTTGCATTCTTCCGCTGTTGTCGAAATCGCATCGAAGCCGATGTATGCAAAGAAAACTGCTGCCGTGCCTTTCAGCACGCCACCGATTCCGTGCGGAAGAAACGGATTCCAGTTTTCCGGCTTCACGTAAAATGCTCCCAGCGCAATCACGAGCAGAATCACGCTCATCTTAATTGCCACCATGATGTTGGCTGAATTTTTTGTTTCGCGAATGCCGATGTAGGTAATGGTGGTGATTAAACACAGAATGAAAAAAGCCGGCAGGTCACAGATGATGCGGATGCCGGCTATTTGCGGAGCGTTGAGCCATGCGAAATAATTTGCTTGCAGACCGCTGTCGAGACTTGCAAGCAGCTCGCCCTTGCTGATTTTTTCTGCCGCTTCCTTGA
Source organism: Chitinophagales bacterium (assembly GCA_035575215.1). Taxonomy (GTDB): domain Bacteria; phylum Bacteroidota; class Bacteroidia; order Chitinophagales; family CAIOSU01; genus DATLYB01. Next base: position 8,770 of record DATLYB010000404.1, on the reverse strand, counting down.
AGCCCGCTTGCGCTGTCCAGTAATCCATTGTCAGAAATTCGGGAATATGCCAGCCGAAGCCCGCGCACATCGTGGTGAAATAATCGCTCCATGAGATGCCCACCGCGATGTTGCCGATGGCATATTCCATCAGCAAATCCCAGCCGATAATCCATGCGATGATTTCTCCGAACGCCACATATGAGTATGTATATGCGCTGCCGCTCACCGGCACCATGCTTGCAAACTCTGCATAGCACAGCGCAGAAAATCCGCAGGCGATGGCAACAAAAATGAAAAGCAGGATAATTCCCGGACCGCCATCATAGCTTGCCGTTCCGATGGTGGAGAAAATTCCAGCACCCACAATAGCTGCGATGCCGAATGCAGTGAGGTCACGCGTAGTTAATGCCTTCGTCAGCCCGGAAGCATGTTCTCCCTCCGTGAATCCTTTGGATGCATCGTCAATTACTTGTGTTACTGATTTTTTGCGGAAAAGAGACATGAAGAATCAGATAATTTCGAAGTAGCGCTTTAGCTCCCAATCCGTCACCGCTTTGGAAAATTGCCGCCACTCCCACTCGCGTGTCTGCGTAAAATGCTCCACGAATTTTTCTCCGAACAGTTCTTTGGCAAGGTCGGAGTTTTTCATGGCTTGCGTGGCTTCCCAGAGGTTGCGCGGCAGCACTCCGTATTTTTCATCGCGATAACCGTTGCCCGTAGTGGGCGGCTGCGTGAGTTTCATTTTCTTTTTCACCCCATACAATCCGGAGGCAAGACATCCCGCCATGGCAAGGTATGGATTGACGTCAGAACCCACCACGCGCGTTTCGAGCCGTGATGATTTTTCTCCGCTTGTGAGCACACGCAGTGCTGTGGTGCGATTGTCCATTCCCCATGTGATGGTAGTTGGCGCCCAGGCACCTTCCACCAGGCGCTTGTAGCTGTTGATGGTGGGGGCGAACAGCGGCAGAATATGCGGCAAACAATGTAACTGACCGGCAACATAACTCTTCATGACTTCGCTCATGCGGAATTTGTCTTTCGCATCAAAGAACAGATTTCGCTTGCTATCCCAAAGACTTTGATGCACATGCCCGCTGCATCCGGGAAGATTTTCGTTCCACTTTGCCATAAAGCTTGCCATGATGCCGGCTGGCTGCCCGTCTTCTTTTTGTGGTGAACGTTTGCTCTTGGCGGTCTTGCTTTGTGGTAGTAAAATGGTTTGTCTTTGCGCGATTTCTTTTACTCCTGTTTTGAATAAAGTCGCCCGGTCGGCAGCTTCAAGAATATCGGCATATTGGATTGCTGCTTCGTACACACCGGGACCCGTTTCGGTGTGAATGCCCTCGATTGGCACATCGAACTTTTTCAAATTATCAAAAAGTGCATTGAAGAAATTACTCTTGAGCGAACTTCTCAAAATGGAGTAACCGAACATCCCCGGAGTGAGCGGCTGCGGCTTGACGTAATTTTTATTCGCAAGGCTATCGGGCGTCTCCGCAAAATTAAACCACTCGAATTCCTGCGAGAAAATGGGATGGAATCCTTCCTGAATCGCCTGACTGCGGATTTTCTTCAAAAGATTTCTGGGGCAGACATGCGATGGCGTTCCGTTTTCATCCGCAAAATCAGCAAGAAAAAAAGGGATATCATTATCCCAGGGAATTTTTCGAAACGTGGAGACGTCAATCTTCGCGTTTGCATCGGGATAACCGGAATGCCATCCGGTGAAGGTGGTGTTGTCATAAGCAACATCACCGGCATCCCATCCGAACACTACATCGCAGAAACCAAACCCTTTTTCCAGCACGGAAAAAAACTTGTCGCGGTGAATCACCTTCCCGCGCAGGATGCCGTCAATATCGGTAATGGCGAGCTTTACTTTTTCAGCAGGATAATTTCTGACGTAAGAGAGTGCGCTCCGGGATTTTGATTTTTCAGGCATGAGTTAAAAGTTAAAAGTTGAAAATTCAAATACAATTGAATCGCAAAGGACGCTAAGAACCGCAACGAGAATTCATTCTTCGCGCATCTTCGCTTCCTTGGCGGTTAAGTTCTTCTCCACAAAAAACAAAAAAAACAAAAATGACAATCCCAGGAGCCCAAAGTAAACCACTGCCAATTTCAAATTATAGATTGTCATTGCCACCAGCGAAAAGGTGCTGATGATTAACGCAGCTGCAGGAAACAGCGGATACATCGGCACTCTGAACGGGCGCTCCAGCTGCGGTTCTTTTTTCCGCAGCACGAAAAGCGAAATCATCGAGATGATGTACAGCGTGAGCGCCCCGAAAACGGAGATGGTGATGATTTCTCCTGTCTTGCCCGTAAGCAGCGCTACGATGCCGATGCCCATATTCACCAGCAATGCAGCAGCAGGCGTTTTGAACCGCTTATGAACTTTCCCCAATGCTTCAGGGATGTAGCCCATCCTGCCGAATTCAAACGTAGAGCGTCCCGCTGCGAGGATGATTCCATGGAATGACGCTATCAGCCCAAACAGCCCAACGGTTATCAGCAGATGATAAAGAAAGTGATTGGCGCCAACCACTTTGCCCAGCGCGAGAGGCAGCGGGGAATCGGAAGGTTCGGCTCCCGGGGAGGGAAACACAATCGCCTCCCACCCTGCAACGCCAACGGCTGCCGCAAACGTGAGCACGCAAAGCACCACCAATGTAGCAATCGCTGAGCCGAAGCCAATCAGCACGTTTCGCTGCGGGTTGATGGTTTCCTCCGCTACGTTCGCCACGCCTTCAATGGCAAGAAAAAACCAAATAGCAAACGGGATGGCGGCAAACGCACCGGAAAAACCATGCGGGTAAGCGTTCAGCTTCAGATTGCTCCATTGAAAACCGGGCAGCGTGGCTCCTGCAAAAATGAGCAGCTCCGTCACGGCAAGCGCGGTAATCAGCAATTCAAACGCAGCAGCGGCTTTTACTCCATAAATGTTCAATGCCGTGAAAAGCAAATAGGCGGTGATGGCAATGGCAAGCACCGGAACTGACGGCAAAAAAATATGAAAGTAAGCTCCTATTGCAAAAGCGATTGCAGGCGGTGCAAAGATGAATTCAATATTCTGAGCCATGCCCCCGATGAATCCCCAGCGTTTTCCCAGTGCGCGTGTCGCATAATCGAACGCCCCTCCCGCTTTCGGTATCGCACACGCCAGTTCGGTGTAGCCGAAAGTGAAAGTGACGTACATGATTATAATGAAGAAAGTCGCGATGGCAAGACCGAGGGTGCCGCCTTTTTCCAACCCGAGGTTCCAGCCGAAATACATGCCGGAAATCACATAGCCCACGCCCAATCCCCAAAGCATCAGGGGACCGAGGGTGCGCTTAAGCTCTGTTTTCTCCTGAGAAGGGTTCATGTAACGTCCGGCAAAATAGCAAAAGTTTAGAGCTTAGAGCTTAGAGCTTAGAGTTAAAGCAACTTCTCAGCAACTCTAAACTTCTCTTTTATATTTGCAGCATGGCGACCAACGTTTTCGGGGAACCGCTCATTCCGTGCAGCACCCGGCCGCTTACGGGTTTTTACCGTGACGGGTGCTGCAACACGGGTGACGATGATGCCGGTGTGCACACCGTATGCGTGGAGGTTACGGAAGAATTTTTAGAGTTCTCATACGAACACGGTAATGACCTCATCACTCCGCGACCACACCTGATGTTTCCCGGGCTGAAGCCGGGCGACCGCTGGTGCCTGTGTGCCAGCCGGTGGGTGGAAGCCTGGAAAGCCGGCAAAGCTCCGAAAGTGGTGCTGGAAGCCACGCACGAGTGCACCCTCGACTTTGTGGAGTTGGATGTGCTGGTGAAGTTTGCGGTGAAGGAAGTGAAACACAGCAAGTAAGTCCGCTCCTCGCGCTTATCTTATCACGCTCACGCTGAATCTGTCTCTTGCTTTACCGGCATGCACTTCAACCACATAGATTCCTTCCGGCAGATTGTTATGCCAAATGAAGTGGCGGACTCCTTGTTCCTGCAGGGCATTGTTCAGCAGAAACGTTTTACGCCCCAGAATATCGCTTACATGAATTGAAACAGGTGCCGATGCCGGCAGATAATAACGAATCACTGATTCATCCCTGAGCGGGTTGGGGAACACCTCAAGATGCAAGGCATCCGCTGAGCTTTCATCCGCTGAACTGGCTTCGGCAGCGAGCGCGTAGATGCTGTCGCAGAAAATATCAATGCATGAGTCGGGAGAATAGATGGTGAGGCACGTCCAGTAATAGCCTTCTTCCTGATATTCGTGTTGCGGGTTAGGCTCATTGGATGTGGTTCCATCACCGAAATTCCATTCGTAGTTGTAATTACCCGGATTCGCGGAAGCAGAGTCAGCAAACACTACGGCTCCCGTTGTTGAATCCGTTCCCCAGCCAAACCACGCGTTGCAGGGGTTGAGGTAGGCGCTGTCGGTGTAAACATATTCGCAGTAGGTGTTGTAGCACGTCTGCAGCGAATCGAAAATAGTAAGGCATACAAGAAATTGACTTTGGGAAGTGTCGCTGAAAACATGCGCAGGATTTTGCTGGGTTGACGTGGTGCCGTCACCAAAATCCCAGGACCAGCCTGACGCATTGCCCCACGAATAATCATAAAACTGCACGCTGCGCAATGACGAATCCTGTTCAAAGCCGAAATAGGCATAGCATCTTTCAGGAATAATAATGTTCTCCATATACACATAATCGCAGTAATAACTGTAGCATTCTTCCAGCGAATCATAAATGGTAAGGCATACATAAAACCAATCCTGCGTAGTGTCGGTGTAAATATGAAAAGGATTCTGTTCGGTGGAGGTGGAGCCATCGCCAAAATCCCACAGCCAGGTGGTTGCCGGATTAATGCCCCACGAATAATCATAGAATTGCACATGGGTCACTGGGGAATCCTGCGAATACCAAAACCATGCTTCACATTTTTCGTTCCAGCATTCGCCAGGATAATAGGAAGTTACGCCCGCTCCGTAAAGCGCATCGCAGGCGCTTGGGTAGGTAACGCCATTGCAGCCGCACACAGGGTCATAGACGTCCGGACACGCTGCCGAAGTGTCAATGATTGAACTGTCAATGCAGGCGCTGTATCCTGCATAGACCTCCGCGCAATAGCTGCTCGAACAGTTTTGAACCGAGTCGGTGACCGTAAGGCACACGCTGTAAACGCCCGGTGATGAATAGGCATGAACAGGAGCCTCGTCAGGGGAGGCGGAGCCATCGCCAAATGTCCAGTGATAAGACTGAGCCGCACCGAAATAGGTGAATGCGCTGAAATATATTGTCAGGGGACTGGCGGGGTCAGACCAAAAACTGAAATAGGAGTAGCAGCCGGACGGCACCGGGTTGCATTCGCCCGGTGTCCATGAAGTGATACCGCCATAGTAAATCGCTTCGCACGGATTCCCGTAGGTGACGCTGTCGCATCCGCACACGGGCATGTAAGCAAGCGGGCATGGGCGGTTGAAGTCAATCAGCGAGCTGTCTTTGCACGTGCGGCTCAGGAACACATAATCGCAATAGGTGCCATAGCATCCTGTAACCGTGTCGGTGACGGTGAGGCAGGCGAAATAAATTTTTCCTCCCGATGGATTGTAAACATGATACGGGTTTTGCTGGGCGGAAGTGGTGCTGTCGCCAAAATCCCAGCTGAACCGCAAATCAGTGCCGCGCGAACCATCCGTAAACTGCACGCCCCAGCCGGCTGAATCAAGCTGATGGGTGAAGAACGCTTCACATGGGGGCGGATTCTGGCAGTAGCCTGGTGTCCATGATGTGACACCTCCCTGATATTGCGCCTCACATGCGTTGGTGTAAGTGATGCCATTGCATCCGCACACCGGGTCGTAGATAAGGTCGCACAGGGCAGTGGGGTCAATCTGTGCGGGGTTGACGCAGGGTTGCGAAAAGGAAGAAACGGCAGAAAGCAACAGCAGGTTTGTAATCAGAAGAAATAAACGCCACATTTCACTATTGGTTTAAAGAAAGTTACGGAAAAATACCCGTGGAGATTACGCTTGAAAAATGGTTACGGTTGCCTTGGTTACGGTTGCCTTATTATGATTTATTATTGCCTGCTGAAGCGGAGGGAGGATTTTCTATCGGAATTTAAAAGCGGCTATCCTGTATTTCAACGGCAATCTTGCCTTATTTTATTTTCACAGCATTAACAGTAGCGCCAAAAAAATCTCCTTCTGCTTTGATTTTTAAGTTTTAATCTATACCTTTTCGTAGCAAATCCATTTAATAAGATGCAGCGTCCTGTTTTTTTTCGCATCCTGATGATGTGCTTAGTGCCATTCTTATTCCTTGCTATTCCAGCCAGAAGCCAGAACATCAATGTGTTTCACTCGATTCAGCCGCTTCCCAGCCCTTATGTTTCCGACTGGGAATTAGACCCCACTCTCACGTTCATGCAAATCACCTCATTCAGCCAGGATGCCACTCAAATCACCGCACGGGTGATTGTCACCGAACAAAGCCTCGGAGTAATTCTAACGGGCAACAGCATCCCCATTGATGTGAGCGAAGGCGCGTGGTCGCTGCGCATCAACAACACCGAGTTTGTTAATTGGGATGACGTAGATTACAGCGAGAGCGTGGAACAAACCATTCAGCGCACCGGCAGGATTCCTGATGGCAATTACACCATTTGCTCGTATGTGCTTTCTTTTCCTGATGACATCGAGCTTGCGCACGATTGCAAAAACTTCACGGTGGTGCACCCGCAGCCCCCTATGCTGATTTATCCCACTGCCGGCATGGCGGTTGAAAATCCGTATCCGACTTTTCATTGGACGCCCGTGCAGTGGTTCGGGCAAATAACTTATTTGGTCACCATCAGCGAAGTGCTGCAAAACCAACAGCCGCAGGAAGCTGTAACGTTGAACGTGCCGCATCTCAGCATGCAGGTTGACGGTCAAACCACACTGCCTTACGATATTACACTGCCATCGCTTGAAGCTGGAAAACATTATGCATGGAAAGTGCAGGCGCTTGACCACATGGGTCATCCTGTCGGACAGAATGGGGGCAACAGCGAGGTAGAGAGTTTTTATTTCCAATTTAATGCCGCCACGCCCTACATTGAGGCACTTTCTCCGGGGAATGACTGCTCCGGTTCCGTCACTACCAGCATCACCACGTCCAGCGTCACCTTCAGCTGGATGGCAAATGGTACCTTCAGCGAATACTATGTGGTGTGCTGTCCGAATCCCTGCGGGAAATATCCGCCCGGCACGCCTACCACGCCTGGCGGACGTCCTACTCCAACCACTGCCACAGGCGGGCGTCCCACCACGACTACGACCGCCTCCGGACTCGTTCCGGGCAGAGCAAGCAACCCAACCAACACGGGCACGCAAACAACCACCGGAGGCATTACTGCTGTGAATATCACCGACCACGTGAGCGGAAAACAGAATACCGTTTTATCTAATTCGATTTCGCAGGCACTAGGCACTGTTGACCCCGCTTTGGGAGATTTTCTATACATCAGCCCACCAATTCAAACGGGCGGGGATTACCACCAAAAACCAGGCAGGCCTTCAAGCCATAGCGTCACGCTGAACCTTACGGGTGTGATTGAGCCGGGCGCAGCCTTCACTTACTTCATTTGCGGGACGGAACTCGCCAGCAATACGGTTGTCTTCAGCCAGACAAAATGCGACCGTTACTCCCCTCCCACCACCACAGGTGAAACGCCACCGGAGGTGCCTTGTCCGCAAACGCCAATCTGCCAGATTGAGATTAAAGAAGAAATGGAACCGTTGATGGATGGCGGGCTGACGCCATTTTCAAAAACCATCACGGAGATGAACCGCGATGATTTCATTCCGCTGGAAGCCGAAGGACGCGATTTCGACAGGGTGATTTGGAAATGCATTCCCAGCGACAACTGCAATGAAACGCCCAGTGAACGCAAGGCTCCTCTCACCGGGCGCGTCAAGTTCATGTGGGAAATCATGGAAGGTGAAGGAAGCTTCAAAAAGCTGGGTTGCCTGCCTGACGATTTGAAATCAGAGGAAGGCGAGCACGTGATTTTTCAGCCCCCTTATGTTGAGCTGCCTAAGGACGACACACCTAAGAAAAAAGTCACCAAAATCAAGCTGAAGATAATTGACGACAATCCCACGCAGCCCGCTGACTCCACAGTAGAAAGGATAGTGACGATTGAAACCACGCGTAAAAAAGCTTCGCCCAACAAATATTTCATCAAGATTATTTCTGACGCTTACAAGCTGCCAGCGCCACCACCCGAAGAGAAAAAAATGGGGACGTGCAAGGCATCAGACCCCGAATGGAAGAACAATGACGATTTTGCAAAACCTTCCATCGAGTTGCCTCCCGTTGCCGATAATGACAAGATGGTGGTGGGTGAAATGATGCTGCTGAAAGTTGCCGACCAGCATGAAAAGGATGAGTTCAAGGTGAAATGCATCTCTCAGTTGTGCACCAGCACCGAGGAGAAGAAATTGTATGAAGATGACGTAGAATTCAGGTGGAAGATTCTTTCGGGCTCCGGAAAAATATTGGGCGCAGCCAAGGGCAGAACCATCATTTACCAGGCTACCATGTCCATGCCGGAATCAAGGGACAAAGAGCTAATCAAAATTGAATGCGAAGTGGTTAATCCGTTTGGACTGCAAATCGTTGACAAGCCCAGGAAAGGAGAAATTACTTTCTACGTTCACAATGCGGGAGTGAAGGTGAGTCATCCTCCCGGAACATGGCTGCCCACCGATGACAACGATGTGGAACTCATCTCATCGCTCAAATACAAATCAGGTTCGG
>DATLYB010000403.1:0-2759 GCA_035575215.1 Chitinophagales bacterium | reverse complement strand
TATGCGCGCTGCCATCAGCCGATTATTTCTTTCACCCGCTGGAAAATGCTTTTTCGTGCGGTGGAATTTTTTTCAGAACCCGGCACTGCCGCCTGAATCAGTTCGCGGGCATTGGTTTTTTTAAGATGTGTTTCCAGATAGCTCCTGTCAATCTTCGGGAAATCATAATCCACCAGCCCCAGCGATTTGCCCACCTTCGGGCGGTCGTGGATGTTGCTGCCGAACTGCTCGAAATCGGTCATGAAGTGTGCATCCTGCTCAAAGGCTTCCACGCAGCCCTTGTGATTGTCCTTGTCATAATAGTAGGTGCGGAACACCGCATCCTTGTGGGTGAAATAGGTGTTGGTGACGATGCGCAGCCGGTCGGAATAGTTGGGCGGGGAAAAATGGATGATGCTCTGGTCGAAGAAAACCGCTTCTCCGGCTTTCAGCAAAACGGGGTGCAGGTAGTCAATCATCTCATCCATCACGCCACTGAAAAATTCGGGAATCGTGGAGCCGCGATAGGTGGGAAAGAAGCGGTGGCTGCCGGGAAGCACGAACAGCGCTCCGTTCTTCACGCTCAGGTCAACGAGCGGCACCCAGATGTTGATGCCCGTAAACCGCGACTCGTCCACCAGCGACATGTCCTGATGCACGCACATGCCGCTTTCCGGTCCCGGGCTTTTGACGATGAAACTGCCGCACATCACTTTTATATCCGTGCAGTACTGTGTGATGGGGCGCTGGCAGATTCTGCGGATTTCACGGTCTGCCGTGAGACGGTAGTTTTTATCGTGTGAGAATGTGCTGGGGAAAAATCCCTTTTCATCTCTCGGATGCAGGCGGTAATATAACGCTTCGAGTTCGCTGATTTCATCCGGAGTGTAGAATGGCAGCCGGATGAACCCCTCGCGCTCGAACTCCTGCTGGTGGGCGTCATCGCGGAACACTTTCAGCATTTTGGGAAAGGTGAACATCGCTCAGGTAAATTTTTGCGCTGGCATCACTCTTTTCTTCACTTCCCGCAAGATATTGAGCGGAGTGTATTTCTGGAAAAATTTCCTGTCGTCCGTCCAGGCAGTCTCCCTGCTGCCGTTGTGTGCAGCTTCGGCTTTTTCTTCCGCGCGCTCCGGCTGGGTTTGCGGTAGTGCTTCCGGCTGCTGAGGCTCTTCCTTTCTGGTGCCGTCCATGTTGTAGCCGAACAGCTTCGCCAGCTTCTCGCACATGGGCACGTTGAACTCGTTGCCGTGTTCTTTCACCAATTCAAATAACTCATCGCTGGTAAATTTGGGGAGCACATAGGGAACTTCTCCTTCCAGCTCATAACCTTCAATCAACTTGCCATTGTCATACATTCTCGACAGGGTGGCGTTCTCATATTTTCTGAAAAAGCCCTCGTCAATCTTGTATTTGAGCAGGGTATTCTTTTTGCCATCGGGTTTCAGATAGTAGTGCGTAAGCCGGGCATCCTGCTGCACGAAGCCGATGCCGAAGGCGATACGCGGCTTGCCGGTGGTGTTGGGAGGCGAGCCGTGGAAGGTGCGGTTGTCAAACACCAGGGCTTCGCCCGCTTTCATTTCAATCAACTGCAGGTAGGGAAAAATGGTGAACATGTGCTCGGCAAGCGGGGCGGGCGTTTGCGGGGAAGGTGACGGACGGTAGTTGGTGAAAAACGTGTGGCTGCCGCGAATCACTCCCAGCGCCCCGCTGTCAAGCGTGGTGTCAACCAATGGTACCCAGCAGGTCACCGAGCAGTAGTGGTCTTCATCTTCTACGAATGTCCAATCCTGGTGAACGGGAACTACGCCTTTCGGGTTGGGTTCTTTGATTACAAAACTGCCCACGTAAGCTTTGGCGTTTTGGAAATGCGGGGCAATTTTCGGCAGCGCCACTTCGAATATTTTATCCAGCACACGGCTCACAAAAGCTTTATCCTTGTTGTCCATGCTGATGTGAAAGCCATAGCCGGTTTCATCCTTCATCTGCAGGGAATAATAATAATCGAGCAGCTCTTGCACTTCTTTCTCATCCAGCATTTTCAGCTTCACATACCCTTCGCGCTCAAAAAACTCCTGCACCGCAGGGTCACGGAACAGCGGCTTCATGTTTCGTTCCCGCCTCGATTTGGTGAGCAGGTGATGCAGCTTTAATGAACTTACCTGCTTCACCGCGTAATCAAACTCTTCCAGTTTCTCTCCGAATGACGGGCGCTGCCCGATATTGTGATAGCGGGGAAACATGTCATCGGGCATCTTGTATTTCTCCACCCTGCCGCTTTCGTTTTTGAGATACAGAAACAACTGTGCCTCTTTCGGAACCAAGCCGTAGGTGATGGCGAGTCTTTCCCGCGAAGTTGTGTTGGGCGATGATGCGTGAATCAATGCATGGTTGAAGATGAACGCCTCGCCTGCCCTGAGCGGAAGCGTTTCCATCGCGTTCCAGATTTCATCACGCACGTTTTCGTATTCACCGGGCATGTTGGGCGAGCGCAGCGTGCTGGTGAATTTGTGGCTGCCGCGCAACACGCGGATGGCGCCATTGGATTCATCGGTATCCACCAGCGGCACCCAAATGGTGACGGAATAGTATTTGGATTCATCCACCACCGTCCAGTCCTGATGCACGGGCATCTTGCTTTCCGCTCCCGGTGACTTGCACAGGAAACTGCTGCCAAGCTTTTTGAAATCCTGAAAAAGTGATTCGACTTTGGAAGCGTAAATCCGTTCAGCGAAATCAGTGATGCTCTTTTTAAAATCAATATTGTCGCTGAAGGTGGT
>DATLYB010000402.1:0-5721 GCA_035575215.1 Chitinophagales bacterium | reverse complement strand
ATGCGCTGAAGGATGAGAATTTTAATTATATCTATGACTTGCCCAACGAGGAACTCGCCTTTCATGACTCGGTGCTGACGCTGCATGAAAATGTGGCTCAAATCAGGCTTCGTCTTTTCCGTGAAGACAGGGAAATCCCGCTGAAGCGAATCGGGCTGGATGATTCCAAACCGGGGTTGATTCGCTTGTTTTATTCGCGCGGAGTGGATGAAATTGAGGTGAAATCCGCTTCGGACGGGTTCAGCATTGCCCAGCCCGAATACAATAAAACCCGCGATACGATTGCTGCGTGGTATATCCGCGCTGTTGCAAATGATACGCTCCGGTTGGTTGTAAATGAAGACAGCGCGGAAGAAATAGCTGTCAGAAATGTTCCTTCCGATACAGATTCGCTGAAGAAAATCTTCTCAAAATTTTCATTCGTGAAAAAAGACAGTCTTATTTCCACTGAGGGGATGATTACCGCAGCACTCAATCATCCGGTGCTGGCAGCCGAATTCGGAAGGGTGATTATTGAGCAGGATTCTCCCAAGGTGGAAATCAAACCTGCAGAGATACAATTCACTGCGGAAGGCAACAGGATTATCGGCATTAATTTTCCGCGAAGACCTGACGTGACCTACTCCATTATTTTCCCTGCGGGAATTATGGCGGATTATTTCGGAATGCGCAATGACACTCTCATCTGGAAGGTGAAAACAAAATCACCGGAAGATTACGGCTCGCTGAAACTCACCATCAGCGGACAGCAAATTCCGCGCTGCCTCCTGCAGCTGATTAACAGCCGGAGCGGAAGCATCCTGAAAGAGGAGTCTTTTACAAACAGCACCCGCCTTGAGTTCGGCAAGGTTGTGCCCGGAGAATACGAAATCATAATCATTTATGATTCCAACCGTAACGGCAAGTGGGACACCGGAAATTTTCTGCGCCACCTTCAGCCCGAAAGAACCTACCGGCATCCTGAAAAAATCACCATTCGCGCCAACTGGGAGGTGGAAGCAGAGCTGCAGCTGCAATAAGGGAAGACCATCAATGCGCTTCCAGCCAATTCCTTCCCACCCCCATCTCCACCACAATGGGCACATCAAGCTTCAGTGCGGTTTTCATGCAATGCTCCACGATGGGCTTCACTACATCCAACTCGTCTTTCTTCACGTCAAACAGCAATTCATCATGAATCTGCAGAATCATTTTTGATTGCAGGTTTTTGTTTTCAAATTCCCGGTGAACCTTAATCATCGCGATTTTTATCATGTCGGCAGCCGAGCCCTGGATGGGCATGTTAATGGCGTTGCGTTCGGCAAATCCGCGCACGGTGAAGTTTTTGGAGTTGATGTCTGGCAAGTAGCGCCTTCTGCCCATGATGGTTTCGGCATAGCCCAGCGTGCGGGCTTTGGCGATGGATTCATCCATGAATCGCTTGATGCCTGGGAATTGAGTGAAGTATTGTTTGATAATTTCCCCCGCCTCCTTGCGTGCCATGCCCGTGCGCTGTGCCAAGCCGAAGGCAGACATACCGTACATCAATCCGAAGTTCACCATCTTGGCGTTGCTGCGCATCTCGCGCGAAACAAGATTCAGCGGCACATTGTAAACCCGCGCTGCCGTGGCTGTGTGGATGTCAAGCCCCTCGTTGAAAGCCTGCAGGAGTCCTTCATCATGGCTCAATGCCGCAATGATGCGCAATTCAATTTGGGAATAGTCAGCCGACAGAATCACGTGCTCGCTGTCGCGCGCGATGAATGCCCTGCGGATTTCGCTGCCCCGCTCGGTTTTAATCGGGATGTTCTGCAGGTTGGGATTCGCTGAACTGAGCCTGCCCGTTGCGGCAACAGCCTGATTCATGCTCGTGTGAATGCGATGGGTTTTAGGGTTCACATGCTGGGGCAGTGCATCCACATAAGTGGATTTCAGCTTCACCAGTCCACGGTATTCAAGAATTTTTTTTGCAATCGGAAATTCTTTTTGCAAAAGAGAGAGCACTTCCTCCCCCGTAGCGTATTGCCCGGTGGCTGTTTTCTTCCCCTCGTAAGGGATTTTCATTTTATCGAACAGCACTTCTCCCAACTGCTTCGGTGATTCGAGATTGAATTGCGTCCCGGCTTCATTGTAAATGCTCTCCCGCAGTTCTGCGATATCTTTTTGCATCTTCACAGAAAATTCTTTCAGGAAAGGAAGGTCAATGCCCACGCCTTCTATTTCCATATCCGCCAAAACGCGGATAAGCGGAATTTCCACTTCGTAAAAAAGTTTTTCGCCATTGCATTCTTTCAGCAGCGGCTCAAACCGGGCTTTGAGCTGCATGGCGATGTCAGCGGCTTCCACCGCTTTGTCTTTGATGGCTTCCATGTCGGGGAAAAGCTCCTGCGTTTTTTTCCTGTTCCCCGAATCGCCATTCACCGTGCCGATGAGCGAGTAGCCCAGATAGTTTTCAGACAACAAATCGAGCCGGTGGCGGGCGTCTCCATCCAGTACGTAATGCGCAAGCAGAGTGTCAAACAAATTCCCTCGCAATGCAATGCCTGCATTTTTCAACGCAATCATCCCCGCCTTGAGGTCATGCCCCACCTTCATAATACGTTCATCCGTCAAAACATTTTTTATCTCCGCAGGAATTTCAGAACCGAGGGGCACAAAATATCCTTCGTGCGGGGCAAATGAGAAAGCAATGCCGCTTAACTCCCCAGTGCCGGAATTGCTTTCGAGCTGGAATGAGAAAGCATCCTGCTGCTTCAGCTTTTCGATTAGCTGGTGAAGCTGAGTCTGCCCTTCCACAAGATGATACCGGTGTTCTGTATTGCTGATATTCCTGCCTTGCGGTGCTTTTTCCGAATCTGGTTTTCCATCTGCGCTTTTGGCGAACTGGTCAGCCCGGATATTGACAGAATATTCCTCCCCGAGAATCCGCTTGCCAAGGTTGCGGAATTCCAGCTCTGCGAAAATCTCGGAGAGCTTTTTTCTGTCAGGCTCTGAAAGCGCAAAATTCTCTTCATGCACATCAATCGGCAAATCGGTGACGATGGTGGCAAGCTGCTTTGAAAGCCTTGCCATCTCAGCGTTATGCTCTATCTTCTCACGCATCTTGCCGGGAATTTTATCCGTATGAGCCAGAAGGTTTTCGATGGTACCAAACTCCTTCACCAGCTTGATTGCGGTTTTTTCACCCACCCCCGGAATGCCGGGGATATTGTCAACGCTGTCGCCCATCAGCCCGAGTATATCGCGCACCTGGTCCACATTTTCAATCTCCCATTTCTTTTTTATTTCATCCACGCCATACACCTCTTCAGGTTTTCCGCGAAACGGCATCTTGTAGATTTTGATGTTTTCGGAAACCAGCTGTCCGAAATCCTTGTCCGGGGTCACCATGTAAACCTGGTATCCGTCTTTCTCTGCTTTCTTGGCAATCGTGCCGATGACATCATCCGCCTCGTAGCCGTCATACTCCAGAATCGGGATGCGCATGGCTTTGAGAATCTCCTTGATGTAAGGAATGGATTTCTTGATGTCCTCCGGAATCGCTTGTCGGTTGGCTTTGTATTCCGCGTAAACTGCATCGCGCTGCGTGGGGGCAAATGTGTCAAACGCCACCGCGATGTGAGTCGGTTTCTGCTCGCGGAGCATCTTCATCAGGCTGTCAGTGAACACCGAGATGGCGGTGGTGTTCATCCCTTTGGAGTTATAGAGGAAATTATCACCCAGCCCATAATAGGCGCGGTAGATAAGCGCAAGCGCATCGAGGAGGAAGAGTTTTTTTTCTGCTGATTTTGTCACCTGCTGTCAAAATTTCGTTTCTGCTAACATAATCAATTCCCTTCTCCTTACACCTTAATGAACAGACTTGCATAAATGCCGAAGTTAAATGCATCCGGCTTGTTGCGGTGCGTGGCTCGCCAGATGAAATCAAAACGGAGTACCTGCAGAATATTTTCAATGCCAAAGCCGGCTTCCACGTAAGGGGTGGGATAGGCAATACCTATATTATTTTCACTATTGGCTTGCCGGTTTTCTTTCGAAAGATTTCCATAGAAGATATTGGTGGTGGCAACCAGCCGCCACCGGAGTTTCTTAATCCATGGGATGCGGTCAGCGAGCCATCCACCGAAGAAGTATTGATAGTTAAGCGAGATATACTCATCGGCTGTAAATTCAAGCAGGTTCATGTTGTTGAACATATACTTGTTATGCACATAGCTGAAGTTGCCTTCGGGATTTTTCAGCAAAAGGAACGGCAGCGTGCCGAAAATTTTTCCAAACCACAAGTTGTAATACATGGACTGCTTGGCGGTAACGGTGATGTCACCCTGGAAACCGAGGCTGAGGTCATGATAGCGGAACTGGCTGCCGAAAATATCAGGCAAGCCTGCAAGATATTTCAGCCACACTACCGGGAAATCTGTTTTTTTTCTGAACTGGGCGAAGAATCGGTTAGCCTTTGCATCCCTGTCAAACGTTCCCGGCAGGTTCTGTGACTTATGCTGCCACCGGAGGGCATAGCCGATTTCGGAAGTGATGATAATCTCAATCGGCACGCTCTCTTTCTCGTAATAGAAATAGAAAAAGGGGTCCATCTACCTGTACTGGAGGGTAAGGTAGGACGTTAAGTCTTTGTAGAATTCATTGTCATAAACCGTTTTGAACTCAGCGATATTGTAAAGGCGCTGCTCCACCCTTTTTTTTTGTACGATGGTGAAAACATTGTCGCGGTCCATCTCCTCGGCATGGCGGCTCATAAGGTCCACATCGGTTCTGCCGAAGAAGGTAAGCTTGTGCCAGGGGCGTTTGGAGATGATGAAAATCATCCTGCCTCCGTACTTGAAACGGTTGTCGCCAAGTCCGTAAGCCACGTAACCGAATAGCTGCATCCTTTCGCTGAAGTCGCGGTTGGTGAGCAGCCCTGCCCGGAAACGCCAGCCCTCCACCTGATTTCTGCTGAATACGGTAGCGATATGACCGAAACTGACGGGTCCGAACTTCGCATATCCGCTCCCCAATGTCGAGATAGTGTATTTGATGACCTTGTATTTGCTGGTTCGCTTCAGGCTGTCCACCATGTCGTAGATTCCCTGCTCGGTGGTAAGCAACTGCTCGTGACGCACGCTGTCCCAGTATTCTTCGGAGTGCAGGTAGGCGGAATCTTCCACAACTGTTGTTTTATACGGGTCGAAAACGCGTTCGTCAATCGGCTCGTTGATGCGCTGCTTTTCATAGCTCCTGCTTTTGCGCAAAACGAGCATGGCGCCTTTTCCGATGTTGGCGTTGAACCGCATCTTCAGGCTTTCCTTCGATGGAACATAACTGATGAGGAGGGTGTCATCTCCGTCTTTATGGGGCAGCGGAATGTATTCCTGCACAAACTGAACGTCCCTGATGAAGCCCAGGTTGACATCATCGGGAATGATGGCTTCAACGCTGCTGATGGCATAGTTGGTGATATTTACCGTCATCTTGCCGGTGAAAGCGTTTTCCCCTCTCCGCTTCGGCTTGAATTTCATGGTGAAATGCGGCATGCCGTCAATGTAAAGCGTATCGAACTGGTTGAGGTCGTAGTGGTAAGCCGACAACCCATAGTCGGCAATAGGGCTGATGAAGTTTCTGCCCATCAGCGTCAGCATATTTTCATAGATGTTGAAATGCTGGTTGGCATTCGACATCAGTTCGGTAATCACCGGATTATCGCGCAACATCGTCATCTTCTGACCTTTCACGCGCTCAACCACC
>DATLYB010000401.1:0-4954 GCA_035575215.1 Chitinophagales bacterium | reverse complement strand
TAAAGTCTATTTAGGAGAGAGCTTTGTGCTGAAGGAGAAGAAAGTGTTTCAGGAAGGATAAGATTTTGCCTGCACTCGAAAGGGGCACAAAGAAAATTTTTTAGCGGAGATGCATCTCAGAGGCTTTGGAATTAATCGTCCGTCACATTTTTAGTAAAATAGTTTGAAAACTATTTAGTAAATTTACGTCACAATATTTTACTAAATATACAGCGTAATATGTCAAAGTCTAAAAGGCAAAGATTTGAAGAGATTGCAGCGAGAAGGGTTCAGCGCATTCTTGACAGCATGGATAGTTTAGCAAAGTGTGCAAACAAAGGCAGCTACGAATATTCTGATTCCGATGTGAAGAAAATGATGGCTGCTATAAAGGAGCGAATGCGAAATCTTGAATTTGCTTACACTCAAAAAGGAACATCGGGCAGCAATAAATTTAAATTCTGAACATGGAAGGACACTGGTCTTTTAAACATGAAAAAGGAGATGCGGATTTCAATCCTCAGTCGTTAAGAAGTAAAGACTTAGGAGAACATTCCATCAAAACTTTTGACAGGGAATTTACCCAAAATACACTTGATGTTCGATTCGATAAAAGTAAACCTGCGGAAATCACTTTTTTGATAAAAAAGCTTAGCGGGAATGAAATAGCTGAACTGAAAACCAATCTGGGCAATGACTTTTTGAAAATGTTTGAAAATTCCTTTAATGAATCTGATCCTGACGAGAAAGAGAAATTAGAAAAAGGATACAAATTTCTTTTTGAAAATGAACCTGGTTTCTCTTTGATAGTGACAGAAAGGAACTGTGTTGGCTTAACAGGTGCAGAAAAAGTTCAGAGTAAAACCGATAGATCAAATTATGATGCGCTTTGTCGTAAAATAAATAAGAATTCCAAGGAAGATTCAAACTCAGGCGGAACTTGGGGAAAAGGAAGTTCAATTTATACATTCAGTTCTTTGATTAGAACATGGTTTGCGTACAGTGTGCTTTCTAAGGATTGGAACGGTCAGCAAAAAAGGTTTATAGGAAGATGCCAGCTTGCTCCCTACACAGATTACACAGAGCCAGTAACCAGTTATCATGGCACAGGTTGGTTCTGCAGGAAAGAGCAAAAGGAAGGCGATATTGGTTTACCTCTTATAAACACTGATGCTGATTACTATGCAAATCTGTTTGGGATTCCGTTAAGACAGGACAATGATTATGGCACTACCTTCTTCGTACCGGCATTCAATCCGAATCTTGAAAAGGAAGATTTGAATTCAGTGGTTAATGAATTTAAAGACCAAACACTTCTGAACTGGTTCATTCCGCTATATGAAGGCAAACTCATAGTAAGGATAGAAGGAGGCAGCGAATCCATTGTAATTGACAAATCATTCCTGGATAAAGCAGAGCCTCTGAAATACAAGATAGAAATACTGGATTGGTATTATAAAGGCAGACCTGACAATCCGAATTTTTTCATTAAACCCATTGAAATAGAAATCCCCCCGCTCAAGAAACGGTTTCAGGAAGACCGGAAAATCAATTACGCAAGTCAATCAAGAAAAGTAACTATTGACCTTGTAATTCGCAAGCTTGAAGAATTTGAAACACATGATGACACTTGGAATACTGCAAACAAAGTTGCAATGGTCAGGGGGGAGAACGGAATGCTGATTAACCATTTCGGGCCAGATTTAAAATTTCTTGACGACCAGAAGATAAAAACTGAAAGCATTTTGTTTACAGGTCTGATGTCACAAAATGGTGATGAAGATGCGAAACGGCATCTTGATTTGTTTTTTGCATTTGCAGAAAATCCAAGACACTATCAATGGTGTTCAGGAGATTCTAAAATGAACAGTACAAGCCTACTTGATAGATTTGAGGATTTAAAGAATAACAACAGCAAGAGAATTAAACCAACCAGAGTCATTAAGGATTTAGTTCTAGAGGAAATACGCCATTGTTTCAAGGATTTTTTTCAAAAAAGCTATGAAACGGTTTTTTGAAAGAATGTTACATTCTCTAAATTGGAGGTATGGAAATAGTTTCCCAAAGCCAAAAGCATCGGAATTACGAGCTTCTTAATTTATTAGGATATGGATTGGCAAAATTCGATACGGCATTTGTCAAAGAATTCGGATTCAAGACAAAGACGGACTTCTACAAGTATATTGTTCAGCTAAATGTTGCAGATACTGTCGGCACTGTAAAAAACAGACAAGACCTGTTTGATCCATTTTTTGATAACAAAAGAAAAGGTTGGTGGCAAAAAGGGAATGCTTACATCCACCGAAAAATTTTAATTGATAGCCTATTTGAAAAAGAAAATGTTTCTTCCTTTTCAAACCTCGTTAAACTCTATCTGACAGATTATGCAAAAGGCTATCTCCCAAAAGAAATTCTACCTCAGCAAGTAAGCCCTATCATTAAATCAAAGTTCAAGCAGTTGCAAACCACCGGGCAGGAGGCAGAATTATTTTTCCTTTATAATTACCAAGGAATCGAGATCTTTAAAGAAGGCAAAATCGAGGATGCTCGGCTTTTTGGTGATGGATATGATTTTCAAGTAGAAGTAAGTCCACATTTTTATTTGGCCGAAGTGAAGGGATTAAACTTGAAATATGGAAGTATTCGCCTTACAAAGAATGAATACGATAAAGCAGCCGAGTACAATGATTTCTTTGTGTTAGTTGTTGTCAGCAATCTTAGTGATGTGCCAAAAATGAAGCCCATTATTAATCCCATTAAGAATTTAAAGCTTACTCCAAAGAGCATTCACAGCAAACAAATCGCCTATCATTCTCAAAGTTTAACGTGGTAATGGTAATTAGGGGGATTATTTAAGCAACAACTTTAGACAAAAGCGGTGGCACCGCGTTTCCGATTTGCTGCTGCATATACATCAGGGGTCCGCAAAAAATAAATTTATCGGGAAAGCTTTGAAGCCGTGCGGCTTCGCGGAGCGAAAGCCCTCTGTCCTCAAACGGATGAATGAGCATGTTTTTTCTGAAATTGGAAATAACCACCGATGCTTTTTCCGGATTCAGCCTTTTGTAAATACCGCTATGGCATTGTTCTCTGTTCTTATAATTTTTCATAAGCCGCTCCGGTATGGCTTTCCAATTCTGCCCCGGCTTGATATACTTGTATCTTTCAATCACATATTCTTTGTTTCGCGAAACGAAGTTTTGCTTTGCCTCTTTTGAACCTTTTCTCATGCGCAGTGCAAATTTATTTTCAGGCTCCTTCTTGTAAGGAAGCGCTTCGTAACTATCGCCATTCCTCAGGCTTGGTAAATCAGCCAGTGCATCTTTAACGGTGAATCTTACTTTTTGCGGCATCGGAAATTTAAAACTTTTCCCAGCTTTATTGCCCACCATAAAAAATCTGTTTCTGTCCTGCGGTACGCCATAAGCCGAAGCATTTAAAATTCCCGATGTCACTGAATACCCGAGTTTTTCCAGCCTCTCTTTGAGCGCTGCTGCAATCATTCCTTTCTGAAAGCTGACAAAGCCCTCAACATTTTCAAAGACGCACCACTGCGGCTCCAGAATTTCGATAAACCGCAGAAATTCCTCAAAGAGTGAATTGTGCTTGTTTTCAAGATTCCTTGTGACAGTATTTGACAGTGAAAACCCCTGGCAAGGCGGTCCGCCAAAAATTATAAAGGGAGCGGTCTTGAAATATTTAATGGGGTCAATGTTTCTTATATCGTCAGCAATTAATGTCGTCTGCGGATGATTTTTCCGGAAAGTTTCTGCTGCATATTTATCATTCTCAACCGCCACGCGGACTTTAATCCCCGCCATTTCGGCACCCAGACTCATTCCTCCCGCACCGCAAAAAAGGTCACATCCGATTAGCGTAGAGTCTGCCATTAGCTATAAAGTTCCGAAAATATAAAGAAGATTGCGTTTCGGTTAGCTGAATATCCACATGATTTGTGTGAGCGGAGGTTCGTTTAACACAAGAAAGCCCTCTTTCTGTACAGCTTTTTCATCCTCTCGTGCTTAGTGCGTCAGGCGGAAAAAGAATATGCGCAAAAACTGTTCTGAAAATTGAATTACCCCAACCCCCAAGCCGACATTAAAAACCCGAACAAAGGCGCGGAATTTCAAATTCCGGACTAAGCTGGATTTTTTGTCCAAATATCCGGAAATAAAAAACCTCCGAGCCCTAAAGGACTGGGAGGTTTCTATTTTTGAACTATTGGTTTATTACCTGCTCAGAATCAGCTTCTTCATCAGCACCTCGTCACCCATCTGAATCTTCACAAAGTAAATTCCATCGGCTGCCTTGCTGAGGGTAAATGATTTTTGGGAATCACTACCGTTCACCGTGACTGGTTGTTCTGTAATCAATGCGCCCCTGATATCATAAATATTTACAACAGCCGCCTTGCTTCCCACTTCCCGGAAGCTGATAGTGAACAATCCGCTGGTGGGATTGGGATACACGTCAATCAATTGGCTGAGGTAGCTGTCAGCAATGCCGGTGCAGGTTTGTATGGTAACCACTTTGGTGGCATCCTGCACGGAACATCCTGCGCTGTCAGCGCTGAGGGTGACGGTGTAGGTTCCGTTCTGGGTGTAAGTGTAGGTGGGATTCTGAGCAAAGGAAATGTTGCCGCTGCCGTCACCGAAATTCCAGCTCCAGTTCCAATTGGCAAGCGTGCTGGAGGTATTGGTGAATTGGATAGCTACATTCCTGCATCCGATGTTGTTGGGCAGTCCCGTGTTGAAAGAAAGCACCTGGCTCACTCCCGGAATTGCCACTACCACGGCATCAGTTGACGAACAGCCGAAACTGTTGGTGGCAGTAATGGAATAGGTTCCCGCGCCAACATTGGGATTGTTCAGAGTGTTCACGCCATTGTTCCACTGAAATGTTGCCCCTGTGACGGTGCCGGACACGGTAGCGGTGAGGTTGGCAGTTTGCCCGCAACTGATATTTACATCAGCAC
>DATLYB010000400.1:0-6404 GCA_035575215.1 Chitinophagales bacterium | reverse complement strand
CAGGATTGGGATAGATGGATAATTGCGGCTGCTCATTTCCTGATTGCGTAATTCCGTTCACTTCCTGTTTGACGAACATCGAACCCGGCTCATAAAACAGCAGCAGTTCATTTTCATTATTGTCAATCCCGCGCACATCGCTGAAGGAGAGGATTAGCTCACGCACAAGAAAATCCTTCCCTGAAATATCGTCCTTCATGGTGAAGCTAATCGTCCCGATTTGTCCATAGCCACTAACACTCACACGGTTAAGCCGGGTTAACGCCACATCCATCTTCGATTCGCCATACAAATCGAAATCGAAGCTGAGCAGGTCACCAACGTTTCCCGCAAAAGAATTCACGGGCGCAAAATGCATTGTACCTTCCTCCACAATCGTGTTATCATAATTGACAGAGAAAGCGATTCCATAGAAGTTGCTCGCCTGGATGTCATGGGTTCCTAAATACACGGGCACGGCAATCGCCTGCCCCGCAAGAGCGGTGTCATCCGGCAAATCGAAATACAATTCAGGGTCAACAAACTTTTGACCGGGGCTGCCGGAGCGGTTGTGCGTTAAGCCATAATTAAGATAGAGCGGAATGGTATCAGCCGCATCAATCGTACCGCTGCCATCGCAATCAACGTGCTTCAGATTCGGACCGCTCGCCAGCGCCAGGAGCCAATCGGGGCATAATTGTCCTTCCCAATTACTGGTGGCATTCGGGCGGGTGAAGCCGCTGATGCCGAAACCGATTCCAATAGCGAGCACGTCTTGGTTGTTTGCGATGCCATCGCTGTTGGCGTCACCGGGCCACACGCAATCTTCATCCACCTTCACATGCACAGAGAATATCTGCTCGCATGCGCCATTGCCAATTATCACAAAATAATTCTTACTTACTTCGGGAGATGCCCACGGGGTGGGAGAGTTGCGGTCGGAAAGCCCATTGCCCGGGTTCCAGTAATAGCTGGTTCCTCCAAAAGCTGCAAGTTGAACGCTGTCTCCCCGGCATATCGTCACCGAATCAAAAGCCACACCTGCATTATTTCCTCCCGGATTAACGACATACACCGTTATTTCATCACTTGCAGTGCAGCCATGGTCATCCGTTGCGGTCACTGTGTAAGCCGTGGTCGTTGAAACCAACGCTACCGTTACACGACTATCAGGATTGTCAAGTCCTGTAACAGGTGACCAACTGAATGTGTAGGGTTGTGTTCCAAAATAGGCATTCGCCTCAAGGAAAAGTTCTCCCGGACCGCACAAATATCTGTCATCATGTGCAGTCACATAAAAATCACCACAGCCTCCTGAAACTCCAACTGTAAAACATTTGTCCTCAACGCAGCCATTGGCAGAAGTAACCAGCACGCAATATTGCCCGGGTGCGAGGTTGTCAATGTTTTGTGTTGTCGCGCCATTTGACCATTGGAACGTGTAAGGCGCAGCTCCTCCACTCATTGAAATCACAATGGCTCCTGTGGCTGTGCCTCCGATTGCAGGAGTGACTGTGCCCATGATTTGAAATCCTCCGGAATATTCCACATGAAAAGTTTTCACCTTCCTGCACGGACCGCTGTCTTCCACGGTTACCGTGTAATATCCGGAAGCAAGACCGCTGATGTCTTCAGTCGTGGCGCCATTCGACCAAGCATAGAAATAAGGCGGAGTGCCGAACTGAACCGTTACGTTAATTGCGCCCGGAGTGCCGCCACAGCCGACATGTGTGACAACTCCTGTCACATTGAAATCACCGCAGCCGGGACCTTCCACGTTGAAGCATTTATCTGCCAAGCATCCGTTTGCGTCTGTTACCAGCAGGCAATATGTTCCAACTTCAAGTCCCGAAAGGTCTTGCGTGGTGGCGCCATGCGTCCAATTATAGGTGTAAGGGTCATCACCACCGGTGACTGTTACATTGATGGCGCCATCCACTACGCCCGGAGCACTCACGTTGGTAACGGTGCCCGTGATAGCGAGGTCATTGCCGGAGGTGCTCACCTCAAACGTTTCAGAAAAAATGCACGTGCCGTTGTCTTCAACCGTTACCCTGTAAAGTCCGGGTGACAAGCCGTAACGGTCTTCATCTGTTGAGCCGTTGTTCCAGGTAAAGGAATAAGGAGCTGTTCCGCCCGAAACAATCAAATTGATGCTTCCATTTGCTGCGCCACAATTCGCGTTGGTGATTTGAGCTTCCACTTCAAAATCGCTACATCCGCCCATCAGATTTTCCACCACAAAGCATTTGTCTCTCGTGCACCCGGTGACATCGGTTACAATTACGCAATATTGACCAGCGGTGAGGTTCTCGATGTTTTTTGTTGTGGCACCGTTTGACCAGCTATACGTGTAGGGTGAAGTGCCGCCCGTAATAGTAAGAGTGATTTGCCCATTATTAAAGTTCGGAGTGCTTGCATCGGTTACAGCGCCTGTAATGGTGAGTGTGCATCCGGGCGGGGCAAATTCCACCACAAAGCATTTGTCTTCCACGCATCCAGTGGCGTCAGTAACCGTAACGCAGTACGTCCCGATTGAAAGTCCGTCAAGGATTCTTCCGTCAGCGCCATTTGACCAGATGTAAGTGTAGGGAGGCGTTCCTCCTGTGACAAATAATTCAATGTATCCATTTTCACCTGGCGGAGAAACTACTCCATGAACCACACCCGAAACCGAAAGCGTGCTGCATCCGCCTATTGTTTCAATCAAAAAACATTTGTCTCTGTAACAGCCGTCTTCATCGGTAACAGTTACGCAATAAGTGCCGGGAAGAAGTCCGTCAATGATGCTGCCGGTTTCACCGTTTGACCAGTTGTAGATATAGGATGGATTTCCACCGATTACGGATAATACGATAGAACCATTGTGCACTCCGGGTTTGTAGTGCTGGACAGTTCCGCTAATAGAAAGATTGTTTGTGCTTTCAACGAAAAAAGTTTCCGTGAAGCGGCAGCCGTTTGCATCTTCCACCGTTACGCGATAATTTCCGGGCGACAACCATGTGAGGTCTTCGATGGCAGCGCCATTTGACCAGTTGAACGAAAAGGGTGGTGTTCCGAATTGAACGGTAAGATTGATGCTGCCGTTTTCCATGCCGCAGGAAGCATCCTGAACAACCGCAGTCACGGTGAAGTCACCGCAACCTGGCTGTTCAACATTAAAGCAACCGTCTTCAGCGCAGCCATTCACATCAGTCACCAACACGCAATAGGTGCCTGCCGGAAGGTTTGCTAAATCTTCGGTAGTATAAGTTCCGTTGTTCCATGAATAGGAGTAAGGTCCGGTTCCTCCGGAGACGGTCAGATTAATTGCTCCATCAGAGCCTCCCGGTGTGCTGACATGGGTTTTCACCACCGTAAGAGTGAGGTGGTTGGCGTTTTCAATCAAGTATGATTCGGAAAATTGGCAGCCGGTAGCGTCAGTAATGGTGATACGGTAGCTGCCGGCTGTGAGACCTGTCAAATCCTCCGTGTTGGCTCCGTTGTTCCATGCGTAAGAAAAGGGAGCGGTACCTCCGATAATCGTCACATCAAGGCTGCCATTTGCCAATCCGCATGTGGAGCCGATGCCTTCCACCTCTACTTCAAAACCCCTCACCGTGATGTAAGCGACTTTCGTTTCCGTGTCAGATGCACCGCCACCGTATGCTGTGAGCGAAACAGTGTAAACACCGGGGGTTGTGTAGTAATGGACAGGATGTTCGTCAAAGGATGTGCTTCCGTCACCGAAGTTCCAATCCCATTCGATGGAATTGGCAGATTGGTTGATGAACTCCACTCTTAATGGAGCGCAGCCTGATGTGGTACTGGCGGAAAAATCTGCGGTCACCTGGGCTGATGTTGTCAATAATGAGAGGAAAACAATAAAAGCAGTTGGGAGCAGCCGGCTGGTTATCATGTTTTTCATGATTGCTTATTTTAAAGTTAGATAAATGGACTTTTTCACGCTACAATAATAGATGGACATGAACTTGGAAAAAAGTACAAAAATTTGAACTTTTGGAGGATATTTGAATCAATTTAAAGTATATAATCTAGGATTTTACGAAAGTTTTACATTGAATTTCAATCATTTAACTGGAATAATAAAAATAACATGATTTTAAATTTTTTGGAGTTAAAGTGAAAGATAACAAAACCATAAAAGCGGTTTCGCTGCTGTCATCTCAGGAATTGAAGTGGTTTCGGGAATTTGTCCATTCCCCTTATTTCAACAAGCATGAAAACTTACGAAAGCTGATTGACATCATTTTCGATGCTTCTCCTCAGTTTGCTGCCGATGATTTGCAGAAAGAAACGGTTTTCAAAAAAATCTTCCCTAAGGAAAAATTCAATCCGCAAAAACTCAGTGACCTGCTTACATACCTGTACCGCCTGTATGATAAATTTCTTGCGCAGTTGGAATTTGAAAGTGATGAGATGCAGGGGAAAATTTCGCTGCTTCGTTCTTATCGTTTACGCAAGCAAGACCGCCAGTTTCTGAACTTAATGAAATTAATCCGGGAGAACGGAATGCTGAACGGTCAGACTGAAAACCGCTTCCTGAAAGAATATCAGCTTGAAACGGAATCGGATTTGTTTTTCACTTCAAAAGACAGCCGAACCACTGACAAAAGCATCGAGCGGAAAACACTGAGCCTTGATTTGTTTTATCTCACCGCCAAACTGCGGAGTTGCTGTGACATGCTCAACCGCCAGAACATCATCAGCCAGAAGTATGAAATCAGAATGCTTGATGAAGTGAAATCATTTGTGGCTGGCAACTTTCAGCTTCTTGAAAATTATCCGGCTATTCCTATTTATTATCAGATTTTACTGACGCTGCAGGAAAGTGAGCGGGAAGAGCATTATCACAAGCTGGTTGAATTGCTGGAGCGCCATTCAAAGTTTCTCCCCCGCTCCCTCTCCAAAGGAGAGAGGAGTACCAACAGCAGTCCATCCCCTCAAATCGAAAAGAGTGAGTTACGTACGATGTATGACTATGCTCAGAACTACTGCATCAAAAAAATCAACAGCGGCAACACGAATTATCTGAAGGAAATTTTTAGACTCTACAAGACGTTGCTTGCCCAACAACTGATGCTGGATGAAAGCGGCAGCCTCTCTCAATGGGATTACAAAAACATCGTCACGGTTGGAACGCGCCTGAAAGAATACGCCTGGTGTGAAAAATTTCTGCATGATTACAAAGAGAAGCTTCCACCGCCCGACCGCGAAAATGCCTTTATGTTCAATCTTGCTACATTGTATTACAGCCAGAAAAATTATCACAGGGCTTTAAAGCTGCTGCAGACCGTTGAATTCACTGATGTTTATTACAGTCTTGGCGCACGTTCGCTGCTGCTGAAGGTTTACTTTGAAGCCAACGAGTTCGAGCCGCTCTATTCATTGTTTGATTCGTTCAAGATTTATCTGAAGCGCAACAAGCTGGTTTCAGAATATCAATATCGCGTGCATTTCAACCTGATAAAAATGACCAAGCGGCTGGCAAACATCCGCGCCATGGTCGGCATATCACGCCAAGAAACAATTGCAAGGGAATTGGAAAAGCTGAAAAAGAAAATTGAGGCAACACCGGAGATTACGAATCTGCACTGGCTGATGGAGAGGGTAGGGGAAATGGAAAAGCTGGCAAGGTGAGCTTAGACTCATTGCATTATGTATATTCTCCCCGGAACGACTTCCCCATTTTCTTTATTTTTGAACCCCTCCGAGCCTATTCCACGATTAATCATGGGTGGAGAAAAACTTCGGAGGGCAACCAAACCCTTATTCTATGCCATCTAAAGTCCAGAAAAAATCTGCTGACAATATCATTACTCCTGAAGCAGAAAAATTTTTAGAGCAATACATCAACAATCCGTCTCCTACCGGTTTTGAGGCGGAAGGGCAGCGCTTGTGGCTCAACTACATGAAGCCATATATTGATGACCACTCCGTTGACAATTACGGCACCGTGTTCGGAATCATCAATCCCGGCAACGATTACAAAGTGGTGATTGAGGCGCATGCGGATGAAATATCATGGTTCGTGTCATACATCAGCGATGACGGATTCATATACGTAAAGCGCAACGGAGGCTCCGACCATCAGATTGCTCCCTCAAAGCGTGTGAACATCCATACCAAAAATGGCAAGGTGAAAGCAGTATTTGGCTGGCCTGCCATCCACCTGCGCAAGCCTGATAAGGAGGAACCTCCCACCCTCAAAAACATTTTCCTTGATTGCGGATGCAAGTCGAAAAAAGAGGTGGAAAAATTAGGTGTTCACGTGGGTTGCGTAATTACCTATGAAGATGAGTTTATGATTTTGAACAAGCGCTATTACCTCGGCAGGGCGCTGGACAACCGCATCGGTGGATTTATGATTTCGCAGGTGGCACGCCTGCTGAAGGAAAACAAAAAGAAGCTTCCTTACACCCTCT
>DATLYB010000399.1:0-5276 GCA_035575215.1 Chitinophagales bacterium | reverse complement strand
AAGTTGTAGGCGTCAAGATATTTCAGCGAGTCGCGGTTGGCGTACCCTTCAAAATAACCGTAGCGGGGAATTTGAATCACCTCCGTTCTGCGGAACAGGCGGTGATAGGGAATGTATTTGTAGGTGCCCTCTTGTTTAAATTTCACTACCCCTTGCCCTGCGAGCACTACGTTGCGCGGATTCCACGTGAATTTATATTTCCACGGATTGTCTTTTTCGCTTTCAGGCGCAAGCAAGCCGCCCGTGAAGCTTTCAAACGCTGTCATCCTGCCGCCCTGCGAGCGGATGCGGTCAATCACCTGCATGGCGCTCATGTGGTCAATGCCGGGGTCAACGCCCATCTCATTCAGAAACAAGAGCCCTTTTTTCCGTGCAGCCTCATCCAGCTTTTTCATTTCATCTGACACGTACGATGCGGTGATAAGATGCCTGTTTTCGTCCAGGCACACCTGTGCCACTTTGGGATGCATTCCTGCCGGCAGCATCGAAATGACAAGGTCGGCTGCATGAATTGCCGCTTTCAGCGTTTCGGCATTATCGGCATTCAATTCCTGAATTGAAAGCTGTTCGGAGGGGGAGAAAAGTTTTTTTGCTTTTTCAGGGTCCTGCTCCCCGATGGTCATCTTCCAGCCTTCGGCAGCGGCATCCTGCAGCAGTTGCTCAATCAGCACGCTGCTTGACTTGCCGGCTCCAAGAATGAGGATATTTTTCATTAGTTTGCAGTTCGTTGATTCGTTGACTGGTAATGAAGATTTACTAAAGCCTTTTCCGCCAATAATTATTAACAAATTAGGTGATTAACTATTGTCAAAGTAACAATGAATCTTCTTGAAATTAAAACGGA
Source organism: Chitinophagales bacterium (assembly GCA_035575215.1). Lineage (GTDB taxonomy): Bacteria > Bacteroidota > Bacteroidia > Chitinophagales > CAIOSU01 > DATLYB01. The sequence goes on along the minus strand of DATLYB010000399.1, from coordinate 4,432 downwards.
GGTGAAGGTATATGAAAAACCTTCGGAACTGCCGCTTGAGGTGCAGGTGCTGGTCAAAAGGGCGGCTGATGCGCTGCGGCACGCCTATGCTCCCTACTCCAATTTCCGTGTTGGCGCTGCCTTGCTGCTTGATGACGGACAAATCATCACCGGCAGCAACCAGGAGAATGCCTCCTTCCCGCTGGGATTATGTGCGGAGCGGGTGGCGCTTGCCAACAAAGCCGCCAACTTCCCCAAACAAAAGATAAAAGCCATTGCAGTATCAGTGGAAAATAAAAAAGCGGGTAGCCCTGCTTCGCCCTGCGGCATGTGCAGACAGGCGCTGCTTGAAGCGGAATTGAAGCAAAACTCGCCCATTCAGATTCTGCTGAAAGGACCGACCGATGAAGTTTATGTCATTGATTCGGTAAAGCAGTTGCTGCCGCTCCCGTTCAGCTCAGTGAATTTGTAATTTCGGTTAATTGTATGAGTCTCTGTTGCTCCAAAATAATCACGTGTGCAGTTTTTATCATTCCGCAGATTCTTCTGTCGCAGGTGCAGGACAAATCTTACACCGATTGCAATGGAAACAGCGAAAGCATATACGAAATCATCGGGCAGGGCATTCCGCTGCTCATCGCTTCTACCGGTCTTGATTGCTCCATCTGTATGAGCGAGGCCCCTGACGTGCAGCAGTTTGCCGGGCAGCATCCTGAAGTTAGAATATGGAGCGCGATGAACTTCCGATATTCTACTGTGCAGCCTACGTGCTCAGAATCAGATAACTGGCGAAACACCTATTCATGGAACAACATATTCATGTTCCTTGACCTCCATGACGAGTGGCAGGGGTTGGGATACCCAACATATTATCTCATCAGCCCGCTTGATTCGCTAATCGCGTACCAAGGGCCGAAATTCAATATTGTTTCCCTGCTGGCATTAGAACTCATACGAACGGGAATAAAGGGTATTAAGGATTCCGGTCTTGAAATTTCAGTCATTGATAAGCGCATAAGAGTGAGTTGTTTGTCAACCGCGTGTGAAGGCATAAAAACAATTTCACTGTTCACACTTTCGGGACAGCAGGTATTGGGGGATGCTAATAATTTTGGAGGGCAGAGCAGCTTTCTCAATTTACAGCATATTCCAGCGGGTATTTATCTGTTGAAATTGTCGGCAGAGAACGGGGAATATGCATCGAGGATATTTATTAACAAGTGATTTTTTCTCAGCAAAAGAAGCAGAGGATTCACATTTATTCAAGTGTAAAATTGATAGGCAGTTTGTAGCGTACTCTTACAGGTTTGCCATTTTGCATTCCGGGCTTCCAGTTGGGCATTAGTTTCATAACTCGCATTGCTTCATTATCCAGTAAGTTGTGTACGCTCCAAATCACTTTTACATCTGTAATGCTGCCGTCCCTTTCCACTACGAAGCTTACATATACAGTGCCTTCAATGCCTAATCGTTTTGCAACCGGGGGATAAACGAGCGTTCTTTCCATGAATTTTTTAAACGCATGATTCCCTCCGGGAAATTCCGGCATTACACCGCTCCAGTCAACCAGAGTTGGAGGAGATGTCATAAATGAGGAGGTATCAGTTCCTCCCGCATTTTCATCCGGTATCACTCCTCCTGAAGAAGCCGCTCCCTCACCATTGCTATTTTCAGTTCCAGAGGTGTCAACTGGTGGAGATTCAACCGTGTCAACATTTTCTGCAACGGTGTCAACGATTTCAAACTTGTGTTCGTCCTGCACCCTCGGACGTTGCGGATGGGCCTCCCTTCCTTCGGGCTTTTTACTTCCCTCTATGGCAGGGGGTGCCTGTAGTGTGTCGAATATAAAGGGAATGTGTCTTTCAATGGGTGGTTGTGAGTCAATTCCATTACGGAGAGAAACAATCGCACCCACGGCAACGATAGCTGAAGTGAATGTTGTTGCGAAAATCAATGTGCGGTCGGCAATCCTGCGCAGTTCGTAAGCTCCATAAGCTTTGTTCCTGCCGTCAAAAATGATGTTAATCCATCTGTCGCTGAAAATGGAAGTTGTATTCATGGTCAAATATTTGAGGTTAAGCAATCGGCTGATTGAAACAGGGGCACAAAAGGCATGCTTAGCAAACTGAGTGAGCATTAAAAATGTGATTAGAGAAAATCTGAAAACGGGAAGCAGCCGGATGATTATTTTGCGGAAGCGGAATATGACATTGAGATGACAATCCTTATGAGCTTGGAAAAACTCTAAGTTAAGGCTGCATCATGGCAATAACTTCCTGTAAGTCCTCACATAATCCACTTCAAGGTAGTTGGGAAATGTGGCTTTTTTCATTTTGGTTTTTTTACTGTGAGGATTCTCCATTGCAATGTTGATGATGATGTGCATCGGAAAGGTAAATGTGTTGATTCCGGTAGAGGTGGTGCGCACAAGCTGGTTGTCAAGAAAAAATTTCACTTCCTTTTCATTCCATTCAACCGCGTAAATGTGAAAGCCTGCTGAGGCATCAGGCATCCTGTAAATCCTCCCTTCCATTTCATGTTTGCTGTTGTTCAGGTAATGAACGGTGTTGGTCCATTGGCGGGGTCTTGAAGTATAGAATTCGTACATGTCAATTTCCGGAGGCCATGAATATGTTGATACCAGCCAGAACGCTGGCCAAAACCCCGGACTGGTTGGATTGCGGCTCCTGATTTCAAAATAACCGTACTGCTGTTCGAATGATTTGCTGCAGTCAATCATGGAGCAGGAGTACTTTATTTCTCTTGCATGCACTTTCATCTTCAGCGTATCGGATTTGAGTTTTATGGTGCTGTCGGTAAATTCAAAAAAGTCATCGCGGTAATATTCCTTCGGATTTTCAGGCATGTATCTTCCGTGATGCTCGGTGCCATCGCTCCAGTAAAACCTGGTGTTCCATTTGTTCCGGTCGAGAATGCTGTTATTGAACTCATCATGGAAAGTAAGCTGCCATCCTGCTTTTTGCAAGGGATTAGCAGGAACTGAGCCTTTTGCCACCGGCACTTTTGTTATGCGCTTTACGGGAACGACAGCGCAGGATGCCATGAAGATTACTGCAATGAAAAGCAGGATTGTCTGTGAATGCAGGCGGCTCATCTTACCACCGTCAGCGGTCCGTTCAGCGTTTTGTTTACATCTTTCAGCTTGATGAGATAATAATAGGTGCCATCGGGAACGGGTGTGCCCTTGTAGGTGCCGTCCCATGCCACCAGGTAAGGGGCAGAGGAATAAATCACATCGCCCCAGCGGTTGAGGATGGTGATATCATTGTTAGGATACAAATCAATATTGCGGATGTTCCAGGTTTCGTTTACGCCATCTCCATTCGGAGTGATGGCATTGGGAATGAAAAGGACATCGCGGGGGTCAAGGTCTTCATCCACGATGATGACCACGGTGTCGGCATCCTTGCATCCGTAGCCATCAGACACAATCAGAGTGTATGGCGTGGTTTCAAACACGGTGGCAAGCGGGTCAGGGCAGTTGCCGCATGTTAGTGACGAATCGGGGGTCCACTGATAATCCATGCCGCCTTCCCCGTGCAGTTGTACATCCGCGCCAATGTAAACGGTGGTATCTTCCCCGGCATAAGCCGTTGGCAGCGGATACACGTCAACAATCAGCTCGCGGCTGTAAGCGATGCAGGTGGAATCCTGCCCAATCACCGTGATGGTGTCGCCATCATTTAATGTTGAAATGACAAGCACGTTCGATGTATCATTCTGAACCGGAACGCCATTCACAAAAAACTGGTAGCCGATGAAATCTTCATTGACAAACAACCGCACGGTGTCATTATCGCATATAATCTCCTGGTTGTTGTTAACGTCAAACAGCGGGCTTACGTTAGCCAGCGCAAAAGGGCTGTATGAAAAATCATTCCATCCTGAAATTTTCAGCGAGCTGAGTCCGCCCAATCCCGGAGTGTAACTTGCGGTTCCTGCATCTCCCCACCAGGGAATATTCTGCCAATGAACGATGTTGGAATATTGTCCGTCCTGCGGCTCCTGATATGTGATAAGCAAGTCGGCTGCATCATTTCCGGAGATGTGAAAAATGCGGTGGTAAAAAAACGGATTGATTTCGCAAATCACCGGCTGGCGTACGTTGCGGTCAAACCCTTCTGCGCTGGCATCCACATTCGCCATGCGGGTTTTGAAAATATTTTGCGCAGACGAATTAGGCGTGATGTACACCGGGCGGTAGCGAAGGGTACCCCTGCTGCTTCCAACGGGATAAAAATAGCCGGCTGCAAAAGCAGTATGGCGTGAGAGTCCGCCATTCTGCAGACTGCTGACAAAGCCTGATGTGTTCTTAACGGAAGCGGTGTCGGCATTGATGACGGTCACCGTGTTGGTGTCCATGTTGAATTCACGGTCGTTTAATTGCATCGTGCCTTCCACAATCACATCGAGGTCGCCAAATTTGGTGCCG
>DATLYB010000398.1:0-7647 GCA_035575215.1 Chitinophagales bacterium | reverse complement strand
GATTTGGAGATTGATTCGCTGGTGAAGCGGGTGAAAACACAGCATGTGCGCGAAGTGATTATGGCGCTCAGCCCCACGATGGAGGGCGACACTACGATTTTTTACATTTCAAGAAAATTGACTCCGTTCCCTGTTAAAATCACCGCCATCTCACGCGGCATTTCCGTAGGTGGTGAGTTGGAATACACCGATGAGCTGACGCTTGCGCGTGCGCTGGTGAACCGCATGCCTTATGAAAGCTTCCTGGTAAAGGGAGGGTAGGGAAGTGAATTGATGACCCCATGATTCAGTAATGAAAAAATGATATACTGACCTTTCCATGACAGAACAAGAGCCGCAAAGGCGCGTCAAGCGCGAGTTCCCCCTCTCCACGTTCGCCATCCGGAACACCCAGGTCGTATTCCTCCTCCTTGCAATGATTCTCATCGGGGGAATAACTGCCTACAACACCATGCCCCGCGAGAATTTCCCCGAAGTGGTTGTTCCCACCATTTTCATCGGCACCATCTATCCGGGCAACTCCCCGTCCGACATCGAAAACCTCATCACCCGCCCCATCGAAAAGGAAATCAACACCATTAATGGCGTCAGCAAAATCAACTCCACCTCAATTCAGGACTATTCGATGATTGTGGTGGAGTTCGACTTCGTGATGGAGCCCGACAAAGCCCTGCAGGAAGTGAAGGATGCCGTTGACCGCGCCAAACAGGAACTCCCCGATGACCTCGATAAGGAGCCCAACATCTTCAAGATGGATTTCTCCGAGCTGATTCCGGTTATGAACATCAACCTGTCGGGCGACATCCCGCTCGACTTCCTGAAAGACTATGCCGAATATCTGGAAGATGAAATCGAGAAGCTGCCCGAAATCACTGACGTGGAAATCAAGGGCGCCCGCGAACGCGAGGTGAAGGTGGATGTGGACGTCCACAAGATGAACTCGCTGGAGATTGCCTTCGGTGACATCGAGAGCGCCATCGCCTATGAGAACCTCACTATCTCCGGAGGCGACATCCTCACCGACTCCACCCGCAGGAACATCCGTGTGGTTGGCGAGTTCAAAGACGCTGATGAGCTTGGCAGCATCGTGGTGAAAAGCAAAGACCAGAAAGTCGTCCTGCTCAGGGATATCGCTGCCGTTTCCTTCGATTACAAAGACCCCGAAAGTTATGCCCGCTCGCGCGACCTGCCCGTGGTGTCGCTCGATGTGAAAAAGCGCGCGGGCGAAAACCTTATTAACGCGGTGGACAAAATCGCCCTCATCGTTGACAAGGCAAAGAAGGAAAAATTCCCGCAGAACCTTGAAATCACCTTCAGCAACGACCAGTCGCGCATGACCCGGCACAACGTGCACCATCTGCAGAATGAAATCATCTCGGGCGTGATTCTCGTGGTGCTCATTCTGCAACTGTTCATGGGCTTGCGCAATGCCATTTTTGTCGGCATCGCCATACCGCTTTCGATGCTCATCAGCCTCTTGGTTCTGAATATGGTGGGCGTCACGCTCAACACGATGGTGCTGTTCTCGCTGGTGCTCGCCCTCGGCAGGCTCGTGGATGACGGCATCGTGGTGGTTGAGAACACTTACCGCCTGCTGCAAAAAGGCATGCCCCCCCTGCAAGCCGCCAAAGAAGGCGTGGGCGAAGTGGCAGCAGCCGTGATTGCCTCCACCGTCACCACCGTAATTGCCTTTGTGCCGCTGCTGTTCTGGAACGACCTGCCCGGCAAATTCATGCGCTATCTTCCCATCACATTCATGATTGCACTGGCAGCCTCACTGCTTGTAGCCACCGTGATTAACCCTGCCCTCGCCTCGCTTTTCATGAGAGTGCAGGAAGAACATAAGCGAATCAAAATACAGCCTCTGCTGATTAGCATCAGTATCATCGCCCTTTGCGCAGGCATGTTCTTCCTGTTCAAAATGTACACGCCCGCCAACCTGATGATTTGGGTGATTATCATCCTGCTGCTGAACAACTACGTGCTGTCCCCGCTCTCGTTCTGGTTTCAGCATCATGTCCTGGTGAAAATAGAAAGGGGCTATGCCGCCCTGCTTACCTTTGCTACCAGCGGGTTGCGCCCCTACGCGTTTCTGGCAGGGGTGATACTGCTGCTGCTTGCCTCCGTTTTTTTCCTCACCCTGCGTGCTCCTCAGGTCACCTTCTTCCCTGTGAACGACCCGCAATATGTCAACATCTTCATCGAACTGCCGCTGGGCACCGACATCGAAAAGACCAATGCCGTCACAAAACAGATTCAAAAGAAAGTTTACAAGGCACTGGAAGGATATGAGGATGTGGTGGAATCCATCATCACCAATGTGGGCGCAGGGACTACTGACCCGATGGACGGTCCCTCGGTGGGCGTCACTCCGCACAAGGCGAAAATCACCGTGGCATTTGTTGACTTTGAGAAGCGTTTGCACGTCAGCACAGGCAAGGTGATGCAGAAGCTGCGCCAGGAGGTGAACGTGTTTCCGGGCGTCACGATGATTATTGACAAAAACCGCATGGGTCCTCCGGTGGGCAAGCAGGTGAATATCGAGGTGAGCGGTGAAGATTACGAACAGCTTGTGGCGCTGGCGGAAAAAATCCGGGCGCATATCAACTCATTCGACATCGCGGGCATCGAGGAGCTGAAGCTCGATGTGGAGAAAGGCAAGCCCGAACTGCTCGTCCACATTGACCGCAATGCTGCCAGGCGCTTCGGGCTGTCCACCGGGCAAATCGCCATGTCCATCCGCACGGCTCTCTTCGGCAAGGAAGTATCGCAATATAAATTGGGCGAAGACGAATACCCCATCATGCTGCGCTTCAGCGAAAAAAACCGCTACGACCTGCCCGCCCTCCTCAACCAGGAGATTACTTTCCGCGACATGAACACCGGCAGGTTCATCACCATCCCCATCTCATCGGTTGCCACCGTGGAATATACCACCGGCTATGGCGCCATCAAGCGCAAAGATCTCGACCGCGTGATTACCATCTCGTCCAATGTCAAGGAGAATGAAGGCTACAACGCCAACGAGGTGAACGGGAAAATCCGCAAAGCGCTGGCGGGCTTCAGCATGCCTGAGGGTTTCCAGCTCAGGTTCACAGGCGAGCAGCAGAAGCAGGCGGAGTCGCTCAGCTTTCTCACCAATGCCTTCATCATTGCGCTGTTTCTGGTGTTCATCGTGGTGGTGGCGCAGTTCAAGAGCGTCCACATCCCGCTTATCATCATGAGTTCGGTGCTGTTCAGCACCATTGGCGTATTTCTCGGCTATGCGATTTTCGACATGGACATCGCCATTCTCATGACCGGCATCGGCATCATCTCGCTGGCGGGCGTGGTGGTGACCAATGCCATTGTGCTGATGGACTGCATCGAGTTCATCCGTGAGAAGAGACGTGCCGAGCTGGGGTTGGATGAAACGCAGCGTCTGCCGTTCAGCGAGATAGTCCATTCCATCATCCTGGGCGGAGAGCAGCGTCTGCGCCCCGTGCTGCTGACCGCGATTACCGCCATCAGCGGCTTGGTGCCCCTCGCGGTGGGATTCAACTTCAACTATGCCACCTTTTTTCACCATTGGGACCCTCAAATCTACATCGGGGGCGACAACGTGGTTTTCTGGGGTCCCCTTGCCTGGACGATTATCTTCGGTCTCTCCTTCGCTACCTTCCTCACGCTGGTGATTGTGCCGGTGATGTATCTGCTGTTTGATACTGCGGTTTACTGGTTTCAGAACCAAATGCACAAAAAGAGCCGGCAACCGGGGTTGAAAGAGTAAATCGCTAACCAAGATTTTGGTTAGCTCCTATTGACTTCCATCTTCATCACGCTGTTTTTATAGCGCACAATCGGGCAGTTTCCTGTATCAAATGAATTTGTATTTTGGAACTTCACTAATGACACATAGCTGTTTGGATTTTTCGTTGCGGGGGCTAAGATAAAAGATTAATGTCGAGAGTTCGAAAAGAGAGCACCCACTTATGATTTTAAACATTAAACTTCAATCCATCATACGCCAGCTCGATTCCATTCGGCAGTTCTTTATTCACCTCATCATGAAACCCTAATTGGTGGCTGATGTGGGTAAGGTAGGCTTGCTGCGGCTTCAGCTCCTGAATCACTTCAATTGCCTGTTTCAGATTGTAGTGGGACACGTGCGGTTCTTTGCGCAGAGCATTAATCACCACTACCCGTGAGCCTTTGATTTTTTCCATCTCCTGCTTTGAAATAAAATTCGCATCGGTGATGTAGGTGAAATCTTCAATGCGGTAGGCGAACACTTTCAAACGATAATGCATCACTTCGATGGGCGTGACGGGAATTCCCTCAGCCATGAAGGGTGCGTTGTCAATGATTTTAATATCCACCTGCGGAATGCCGGGATAATCATTGCCGTTAAAAATGTAATCGTAATGTTTCCGGATGGAGTCAAATGTTTCCTGATTCATGTAAAGCGGAATCGCTTTTTTCATCACGTAGTTAAAGCCGCGGACGTCATCCAGCCCGGCAGTATGGTCTTTGTGGGCATGGGTGAACAGGATGGCGTCCAGCCGTTTCACATTCTCGCGCAACATCTGCTGGCGGAAATCAGGACTGCAATCTATCGCCAGCGTTTTCCCCTGCGTGCGGATGAGCACCGAGCTTCGCAGCCGCTTGTCTTTGGGATTTTCCGAGAGACATACGGGCGACTCACATCCCACCATCGGCACTCCTCCTGATGTTCCGGTGCCGAGAAAAACAACTTCCAACGTCAGGCTTTTTGTAGATTCTTCTTGTAGAATACTTTCGACTCTTCGCTCAAGTTTGTTACGTTTACTTCAATCAGCGGAAGGATTTCCAGCAGCGTGTTGATGCGCGCCTCGGTTTCAAAATATTTATTGACGACCACTACTTTTTTATCCTTGAGGATACAATATCCCGGCTTGAAGTTGCCTTTCTCATACCGAACAAGGTAGCCGGATTCGTTAAAGATGGCTTCCATCTTGGCGAGTGTGTTTGCTGTATATTTGAACATCGTGATTCCTGCGTTTAAAGTTATGGTATCGTCTGCAAAATGAAAAAATCAGCTCTGATAGCAAGTCTGCTTTTTTCCACAGGGTTCTTGTTCGGACAAGAAAAATCAAAGGAGGAATCCATCTTCAAGGCTGCCCTCATTATGGGTTTTAATGCCACCCAGGTAGATGGAGATGATTTGGCGGGTTACAGGAAAATCGGAGCGAATGCGGGTGGTGCCGCTTATGTCAGGCTGCCGAAGAATTTTTCATTCAGCTTTGAAATTCTTTATTCCCAGAAAGGGTCGCGCAGTTCCGCTTCGCAAACATTCGGCAGCCAATCTTACAAACTAATTCTGGATTATGTAGATGTGCCGGTGGCTTTCAATTATCACGACCGCGACAAGCATGACCGTGACATTGCCATCTTCGGGTTGGGAGTGGTGCTGAACAGTTTGGTTCGGTATAAAGAATTGCGTGGCGGTGGGGAATATGAGTACCCCGAAGGAAGTCCTTACAGAAGATTCGGAGCGGAAGTATTAGGCAACGTTACTTTTTTGTTTGCAAAACATTTCGGAGTGAACCTTCGCTTCACTTACTCGCTTACCAACATCACCAACCGCCCTTTGCCATTCAGCAACCTTAAAAATGGCGGTCAGCGAAATAATGTTGTCACGCTGCGAGGGATGTATTTTTTCTAAAAGGCAAGGCTGCTCATTCAACTATTTCAGGGATTTCATTTATTATAAAAGGTTGAATCAGATTCGGTGATTCATCGGATGGGCATAGCTGGGTAGAAAGGAGGGGGTGTCCAATAAATGGCATCTCTTGCTTTGTTTTGTGCATAGTCGCCTGTTTATCCAATAAAGCCGATGCTACTTTTGCAAAAATACGAGCACATGTTTCCTCTGCTCCTTCACACTCACTCCATCCTTCGCTATCTTGTTCTATTGCTGCTGGCTATCGTAATCGTTCGTTTTACATTTGGAAAGATTTTCAAAAGACAGTACAACAGCCTGGACGACAGGCTTAGCTTGTTTACGGTGATGATAGTGCATCTGCAATTCTTAATCGGAGCAATACTTTATTTCATCAGTCCTACTGTTAAGGCAGCGCTGTCAGACATGGCAGCAGCCATGAAAGACGAAATTCTGAGATTCTGGGCGGTAGAGCATGTCACGCTGATGGCTGGCGCAGTTCTATTGATTACCATCGGACGAATAAAATCAAAAAAACAGGCACTGCACAGCGAACAAAAGTTCAGGAGGGCATTGATTTTCTACGTCCTGGGGCTGGTGTTTATTATAGCTGGCATTCCCTGGGAGAGATAGCTTCCTATTGTAATTTTTTCCGTAACAATCACGGGGTGAAAACGTATAAAAATCCGTCAGACGGATACGTGTGACTATTGCGGGCTTATTAAAACTAGGCTTATTAAAACTATGTGATCATGAAACGGATAGTAAGCATTCTGTGCGCCCTGTGTTTTCTAACAGCCTTTTCTTTTGCGCAAACCATGGAAGCGGGCTTTGGCATTGGTGTTACCAACTTTCTGGGCGATTTGGGTAAAAAAGAACCCAACGGGCGTGGTTATTATGGCGATATTGAAGCTTCCCTTTTCCGCCCCGCTCTCAGTATCTTCTTCAGAAATAACTTCAACTACTTTTTCGCATTAAAGGGCGCAGTAACCTATGGCGTGTGGGAAGGGGATGACCGCCTTTCACACACAAAAAAATTCATGGACGATGCGTGGTTCAGAAGCTACCGCAATCTTCATTTCAAATCCAATGTGATGGAACTGTCCTTTACCGGTGAAGTGAACTTTATGCGGTACATCCCCGGAAGCGGAAGAAATTGGATTTCCCCCTATTTTGTCACCGGAGTGTCGTTTGTTTATTTCAATCCCAAAGCCGAGTATAATGGAGAGTGGATTGCGCTGCAGCCGCTGGGAACGGAAGGGCAAGGCATGCCTCAATATCCTGACCGGAAGCCTTATTCGCTTTTTCAGCCGGCTGTGCCCATCGGCATTGGGCTGAAAGTGAATGTAAGCAGATTCTTAACAGTGGGGCTTGAGTTTGCACACCGCTTTACTTTCACTGATTATTTGGATGATGTCAGTCTGACCTATGTTTCAGAGCAGGAATTCATGAATTTTCATGGAGATGAAAAGGGGGCCTTGGCGTATGAGCTTTCGCGAAGGTCATCTGAAGTTGACCCCGAAGAAACATACGGTTACATCACTCAACCCGGAGAAGTGAGGGGAAATCCGGGAAATAATGATGCCTACCTGTTCAGCACGGTCACATTATCCTATAAGTTTGCCAATAAGTTCTCTGAATTTTCTTATTCGCATAAACGGAATACCGTAAGGAAGAATCCAGCCAGACACAAGAAAATCAAAAAGTACAGAAGGTTTGTCAGGAACAAGACCTGGTAAAGGCAATAATCGGTTTACGCAAGCGTTACGGAAGCCCGAAATGGATAATTTTGGGCTTCCTCTTTTAAAGCTTGATTTGATTAATCATAATCGCCCGATTCTCGATTCGATAAAAACTATAGATGAAAATCCTCCCCGTCCTTTTTACTTTTTCCGCCTCAATTTTTTTCTTTTTAGAAAATTCAAGAGCGCAGGAATTGGAGTATGGCGGCTGGGCAGGAGTAACTA
>DATLYB010000397.1:0-7156 GCA_035575215.1 Chitinophagales bacterium | reverse complement strand
TGCAATGTATCAGTGATTTTTGTTCCCCCCGCCTATGCTGCCGATGCAATACTGGAAGCCGCGGATGCGGGCATCCGCGTAATTGTGTGCATCACCGAAGGCATTCCTGTGCAGGACATGGTGCAAGTAAAAAATTACATCGTCTCAAAGCCCTGCACGCTGATTGGACCCAATTGCCCCGGAGTAATAACACCGGGCGAGGCGAAGGTCGGCATCATGCCGGGTTTCATTCACAAGCCGGGAACGGTGGGCATCGTGTCACGCTCCGGCACGCTTACCTACGAAGCTGTTGACCAGGTGACAAAAGCGGGATTGGGACAATCCACCTGCATCGGAATCGGAGGCGACCCGGTGATTGGCACCACTGCCTTGCAGGCAATTCAACTGCTGATGGCTGATGACGATACCGAAGGCATCATCATGATTGGCGAAATCGGAGGCGGCATGGAAGCAGAGGCTGCCCGCTGGATAAAAGACAACGGAACCAAGCCCGTGGTGGGGTTCATCGCGGGACGCACAGCTCCGCCCGGGCGCAGGATGGGACATGCGGGCGCGATTATCGGTGGAAAAGATGACACTGCCGCAGCGAAAATGAAAATCATGGCCGAATGCGGCATTCACGTAGTAGAATCACCGGCTGACATCGGAGCGATGATGGCAAGGGCGCTCAAAAAGTCCGCAGTTCATAGTTCATAGTCAGTTTTTAATTTCATTGTCATTGGGACTATGCGTTTCAAAAAATGAGGCTTCTCGAAAATAAGATTGCACTCATTACAGGCGCCTCGCGCGGCATCGGAGAAGCAATAGCAAAAAAATTCGCTGAAAACGGGGCGGCTGTTGCCTTCACCTACCGCCAGTCAGATGAAAAGGCAAAGTCGCTGGAAGACTCCCTTGTGAAAAACGGGGTGAAAGCGAAAGCCTACAAATCAGACGCGTCAAAATTCACCGATGCGGATGCCCTGGTGAAGGCGGTGCTGCAAGATTTCGGAAAGATTGACGTTTTGGTGAACAATGCAGGCATCACGCGCGACAGCCTGCTGCTGCGAATGACGGAACAGCAATGGGACGAGGTGCTCAGCAATAACCTGAAATCTGTTTTCAACCTGACACGGTTCACGGCTTACCACATGCTGAAGCAGAAAAACGGCTCCATTATCAACGTCAGCTCCATCGTAGGGTTGACGGGCAATGCCGGGCAAGCCAATTATACGGCATCAAAAGCAGGCATCGTGGGATTCACCAAAAGCATCGCGCAGGAGCTTGGCTCGCGCAGCATCCGCTGTAATGCCATCGCCCCGGGATTCATTGAAACCGACATGACCAAAGCATTGGACGAAAAAACTGCCGAGAATCTGAAAAAGAACATTCCATTAAACCGTTTAGGACAAGCGGCTGAAGTGGCGAATGTTGCGCTGTTCCTCGCTTCCGACTTGTCAAGTTACGTCACCGGGCAGGTGCTGAGCGTGTGCGGAGGAATGTATCGCTGAGGTGTTGATTCCATGATTCGGTATTTTACAATTCGGTGATGGAATACAATAGCTATTTTCGACTACATGTTATTGAACTCTTTTCTCCTAATTTACTAATCCACCGAATCATCGAATTATCGTATCGCCAATGATTTCCTTCCAATCCCCCCCCGTTTATATCTTCCTTTGCCTGTTGCTGGGTGGAGTATATGCGCTGACGTTGTACTTCCGTCATTCTTTCATCAAAGACCCTACTTCCGGCCAAAAGCGTCTGATGAATTTATTGGGCGTGTTACGCTTCACGGTGATTAGCCTGATTGCGATTTTGCTGCTTTCGCCTTTCATCAAATCAAAATTTACGGAAGTTCAGAAGCCGGTGATTCTCGTGCTGCAGGATAACTCCGAATCGGTGAAATATTCTTTTGCTGCCGGTGATTCGGCAGCTTATGCAGCAGCACTGAAAGCGATGGTTGAGAAGCTGAAGCGCGATTTCGATGTGAAGGAATATTCATTCGATGAAATGCTGCATTCCGAAATCAGCTTCTCATGGGACGGCAAGCTTACCAACCTCTCCGATAACCTCAATGACCTCATTAGCCTTTATGCAAGACAAAACGTGGGTGCGATTATCCTCGCCAGTGATGGTATTTATAATAAAGGAGCGAATCCGCTTTACAATGCAGGCAATCTGAAATTTCCGGTTTACACCGTGGCGCTGGGCGACACCACTCCCAGGCGCGATTTGAAGCTCTCCAAAGTGCTGTACAACCAAATGGTGTATCTCAACGACCGCTTTAAGATTCGCGTGGATGCCGAGGCTGATAACATGCCTTCCGCGAAAACATCCCTGGATGTTTTCGACCTCACCGAAAAAGGCAATCCTAAAAAGCTTGAATCGAAAGAAGTGGTGTTCTCCCCGAAAACATTCCTGTCGGAGGAATTCGTGCTTGAAGCGAACAAGGCGGGCATGCACCGCTATCAGGTGGCGCTGCGCCCTCTGGAAGGCGAGTTCACCAAAGCCAACAACTACATGGACTTGTTTGTTGACGTGCTTGACAGCCGCCAGAAAATATTGCTTGCCGCCCACTCGCCTCACCCCGACCTTGCCGCCATCCGCGATGCAATTGAAAGCAACAGGAATTATGAAGTGACGCTGAAGTTCGCTGATGAGCTGTCTGCTGTTAATCCGGAAGATTTCAACCTGCTCGTGCTGCATCAGCTTCCTTCACAGCGGTTTCCGATGACAAAACTGCTTGAATCAGTCAGGGAAAAATCCACCGCTGTGTTTTATATAATTGGCGGGCAAACCGCACTGCCCGTGCTAAACAACCAGCAATCCGCGCTGCAAGCCAGCCCATCAGGAAATGACGTCAGCGAAGCTATTCCGCTGCTGAACAAAGATTTTCCGCTGTTCACCTTCTCCGATGCTTTGCAGATGCGGCTCGCTGATTTCCCGCCATTGTATGTTCCGTTCGGTCAATACAGCGCAGCGCCCACCGCCAAAGTCATGCTGTACCAAAAAATCGGTGCAGTGCAAACGGGCTATCCGCTCTTGCTTTTTGATGACGCGCTGGGAGCAAAGACCGCCATCCTTTGCGGGGAAGGAATGTGGCGCTGGAAGATGTATGATTACCGCCAGAACAAAAATTTCAATGTCTTCAATGAGTTGGTTACAAAAGCAGTGCAATATCTTGCGGTGAAGGAAGACAAGCGGCAGTTCCGCGTGCGCATCCCGAAAAATGTTTTTTATGAGAATGAGTCCATCAGCTTTCAGGCAGAGTTGTACAATGACAGCTATGAGCTAATCAATGAGCCTGATGTTTCGCTGCGCCTGGTGGATGACGAAGGCAAGGAATATCCGTTCATCTTCAACAAGACTTCCAATGCCTATATGCTGGAAGCCGGAAATTTCCCGGTGGGCAATTACTCCTTCAACGCATCGGTGAAATACGGCACGAAGGAGCTGAGCTACAGCGGAAAATTCAGCATCGTGCCCATGCAACTGGAGGCATTCAGCACCGTGGCTAATCATCAGATGCTTTACCAGTTGAGCGAGAAATCAGGCGGTAAAATGTTTTACCCCTCACAACTGCAAGCCTTGGGCGACAGCCTCTCTGCCAGCAGCCAGATGAAGCCGGTGATGCTTGCCACCTACAAAACCGATTCGCTCATTAATCTGTGGTGGCTGCTGCTGGTGTTTGCCGCCATTCTCGCTCTGGAATGGTTTATCAGGAAGTATGAGGGAGGTTATTGAGCCTTAGCCGAGGCTTTTCTCATCCGCATGTTCAGCAGTTCCACGCCCAGCGAAAAGAAGATTGCCACGTAGATGTAACCCTTCGGTACGTGAAATGCCAGCCCTTCGAGCATCAGCATGAAACCTATCATCAGCAAAAATGCCAGCGCCAGCATTTTGATGGTGGGATGCCGGTTGATGAAGGTGCTGATTTTTCCGGCAAACAGCAGCATCATCCCGATTGAGATTATGACGGCAACAATCATTATTGCCACCTGCTGCACCAAGCCGATAGCGGTGAGGATGGAGTCAATCGAAAATATCATATCAAGCAGGATGATTTGGAACACTACCATTGCCATGGCATTCTTTTTTCCGGCATCCTTTGTTTCTACATGACCTTCCAGCTTCGAATGAATCTCGGTGGTGCTTTTTGCCAGCAGGAACAGTCCTCCGCAAAACAGGATGATGTCGCGCCAGCTTATTTCAGCCGCTTCACGGGTATGTTCCATACCCAACTTTTGATATAATCCTTCCAGCGGCAAGGTGAAGAGGGGCTCCTGCAAGCCGATAATCCAGGTAATCATCAGCAGCAGTCCGATGCGGAAAAGCAGGGCAAGCGACAGTCCGATGTTGCGCGCACGCACTTCCTGTTCTTTCGGAAGTTTCGCTGCAACGATAGAGATAAAGATGATGTTGTCAACGCCCAATACGATTTCCATAAATGTGAGCGTAATGAGGCTGATGAGGGCTTCGGGCGTCAGGAGGGCATCCA
This sequence comes from Chitinophagales bacterium, assembly GCA_035575215.1. Taxonomy (GTDB): domain Bacteria; phylum Bacteroidota; class Bacteroidia; order Chitinophagales; family CAIOSU01; genus DATLYB01. The sequence continues at coordinate 2,679 of DATLYB010000397.1, read as the reverse complement.
TACTTAAAATTGCTGACCTTAAAATTGAGGGCGCTAAAATAATAGGATTTACGGGATGAAGGCATACTCTGAAATCGCTTGCTGGCGGGAAGCCCGATGGGACATGCTCACACGCTAGTGAAAGAACTATTTCCCGAAGACGCAGAAAATCCCGCCATTCATCCCCACACTGTGCAGCCGCTTGTCATCAGCGCCAACAGTGGGTTTTGTGAAGGAATATCCGGTTTCAACCTGAAGCTTCAGCCTTGAATTCAGCATTACCTCGAAGCCGGTGGAAACATGCCAGGCAGGGTGAAATCGCTTTGCTCCGGATAGGGAGAGGTCAGGAAGCGGTTCACTTGCTGTGTTGCCGCCAAGAGCCGAATCAAAATTTTCAGATGTGCCCGGAGAGTTGCTGTAGTTGGTTTGAGTCGGCAAACCGGGTGGCGGGGGAATGGTGTCTATATCCAGATAAGCATACTCAAATGTCTCCTTCAGTTTCAGCACGTTCGCCACTCCGGCTTTCACAAACCAGTTCCATCGTGCTTTATGGATGAGGCTGGCTTTTACGTCAATTCCAAAATCAATGGAGTAAACATCTGAAGTGTAGGATACCGGGCATTGAAATCCTGCAGGTTGATTGCAGGGATACTGCCCGCCATCGTATTTCCGCTGGGAATAAGATTCTGACAGCGCCAGCCCGATTCTGTCAATGAACATCAACTCTTGCGACAGTCCAACCGAATAGCCCGGCTTCAGGGAATGGTTTGCGCTGATGAATGAAATGCTGGTGCCTGCTTCCGCGCCTAAAGCAAATTCAAATACTTTCCGCTTTTTCTTTACTACGAATGCCGTTTCTTCATGAGACGGCATCTGTATTTCATCAGATGCTGGCGTGTGAATCAATCCCGCATTCAACTTTGCTACCGTTTCAGCAAATTCTTCATCCAGCAAGGCTTCTCTCCCTTTTGCCAAGACGGATTGGGATAAATGCCGATTCTGGAAATCGCTTTCCCCAGAGTTCCCGCTTTGCGTTTCACCGATGAAGGAATAAGACTCACGCAGTTCTCTTTCTTTTTTAGTATTTGAAAACCTCTTCTCAGGAGTCTTCTTACTCTCTATCTCCGTTTCGATGGCAGATGCAGTTATTAACTTTTGTTGCATTGAATGATTGTTTTCCGGTTTTCCGATAGAATTGGTTGCCGAATCTTCTTTGCTGCCTGCAAGAATTTGCTTCGGAGATAGTTTCATGTTGTCAGGATTTAATTTTTGGGGAACATAGCGTTCCCCACCGTAATCAGGTTCCAATTGATTTGGATGATTTTTCTCTGCTAAAGCAGGTGCTTGCCCGAAGTTGTCCGAATGCAAAAAGGTAGTCAGCATCAATGTGCCGATTCCCAGAAAAAGAAGCATAAATGTTGCCGCAATCACAATGAAAAACTTTCCTGAATCCTGCGGCAGCAAGGCTTCCATTTTCTGCCAGTCAGCAGGATTGAAAGGCGCTTCGTAGGCGGAGAGCTTTTCTTTTAGCGTTTTATCAAAATCCCTGTTTGGCATACTGATTCAACATTGGTATTAATCCTTGTAACTTTCATTCACCCTGCGGTATGATTTATACTAATCAGGTATCAACCGGTTAACCACTCAACTCTTACCTTATTCATTTCTGTAAGCATGGTCTGCAATTTCTTCCTCGCCTTTGCAAGGTTCGATTTGGTGGTTCCTTCGGAAATTCCCAATTGTTCTGCAATCTCTCCATGACTCATTCCTTCAAGCACATACATGTTGAATACCGTCCTGTATGCCGGTGATAGTTTCTGAATCAAATCAATTATTTCATCAGCGCTGATTTGGTAGAGCACATCTGTTTGGTCGCCCACATAAAATGCATGTTCCATCTCTACGATATTGTTTCTGTGCCTGAATTCAGCACGGAAGTGGTCAATAGCCGTGTTGAGCATGATTTTGTAAATCCAGCTATCCAGCCTGCCGCGCTCCGGCTCGTAATTTTTTATGGTTGTGAACACTTTCAAAAAACCCTTGTTCAGAATCTCAGCCGCTTCATCTCTGTTTGCAGCATACCGCAGGCATACGGCCATCATTCGCCCGTAAAACTTCTCATAAAGTTGTTTCTGGGCGAGCCTGTTGTTTTTCTGGCAGCCTCGAACGAGTTCAAAATCCATTTGGCCTGAGTCGCAGCACAGCTCCGAGCCGTGGTGCGACTGTCAAGTTACTCAAATCACCGGAATTTCACTAAGCAGTTGAATATCTTCAGGATTATTATAGTTGTATTGATACAATCCGTCAGAGCCAATCATAATGAGCACGTTCGTGCTGCTCACCGGAATCACATCATATGCCTGCACGGTGCCGTAATGCTTCAGCAGATGCTGGTCAATCGTGTTGATGTCGGCAGCGTCATACACTTTCAGCCCGGCATCGCCATCGCAGATGAAGAGAACATTTTGGTCAATGCCCAAGCCGTGCGGGTTATACATGGGATACGATTTCACAAGCACCGGCTGATACGGGTTGGAAATGTTGATTACTTCCAGCGCATTGGTAAAACCCTGGCAGGGCGTTCCGCTGCGCAGAGTAACATAAGCATAGTTTCCGCTCACCACCACCGGGTCGCAACTGGTGACGTGTGAGTAAACCGAAAGTTGCACCGGACTGGACGGGTTGCTGTTGTCATAGATG
>DATLYB010000396.1:0-3926 GCA_035575215.1 Chitinophagales bacterium | reverse complement strand
ATATAATGCACGGTGATACCTGTTTTTTTTTCATCCTTTATAATTGCCCATTGTGTGGGATGAGGTCCCCTGTTTTTAGGTAGCAATGCCCAATGAACGTTGATTGCATTGTAGTTGACTGTTTGAAGAATTTTATCTCGGATAAGCATTGAGTAACTGTTGCAAATAAAGAAATCCGGGTTTAATGATTTTATATCCTCTAAGAATTTTTTATAACCTTGAGCTTTGTATTTAGGCTGTATCAGAATCGGAACTTTCAACCTTGCTGCAATTCTTTTGGCGCTCTTAAAGTATTGGGGGCGAATACTGCTTACTACTATTCCCTTTATGAGGTCTGAAGGAATAATTTTGGTTATCTGAAGAATTCCTGGCGTATCCCCAAAAAGGATAATTCGCGTGAATTTGTATTGTTTAAAGTCCTTAGCTTTTCTTATTCCGGTGGTGTGCATTTAACTATTGACATCAGTTGTTATCTTATCGTCAGAAACGTCAGCGCTGTGTTTTTTTGCTTTTTTTTTCTAAGCTTTCAGGATTTGAAATTTTCTTTTTTTTCCGTAAGCGCGTTCGGTAGAGATAAGCTGTTCCTGTGTGCGATACCAATTCGCTAACAATCCCTTTTCCCATAAGGTTTCGGTTGGCAAATCGTCTTTATCCGCCCACCACAAGGGGTGAATCAAAAGATGGACTTTGCTGTACCGTGACTCACGGAAAATGTCAAAAGGAGTCAGATGCTTCCATACTTTATTTGAATCGGAAATATAGTGATACCCCCTCAGGTCTTCTTTGCCGTAAGTATTAACACGGTTATTAAGTTTCACCTTGCCGTTGAGAATTCTTTGGCTTGGCTGATGAAATGATACCGAGGTTATTTTCACGCTAAACATTCGTTCCAATACAGAGGCCTCCATGTCAACAGATTCTTCAAATGAGAGGTTAGAACTACTGAAGCCGTCATCATAGTGCAGTCCGAGCCAGTGCCCCATGGATAAAATCTCATGCACTAATTGGGTGTTAGCCCTCCCAAACAAATTATAAACCGGTGAACGAAGCATCACAAAATAAGTCGCCCTGATTCCTCTTTTATGTTCAATTTCAGCAAGTTTAAGGGCAGCTCCCAGGTCAACATCAATATCGTGGCGCAATAAACAAACTTTGTTTTTATCAAATCGCCCAGGGTCGTCAAAGGCTAAGAACTGATAACCGGCATTTAAAGCAAGTTTCAGCAAGTTGTCATAAGCTGAAAGAGTGAAATGAAAATTTTTCATGTAACTATATTCAAGGATTGAATCACCCGTTTTATTCCGTCTTTCAGAACAACTGAAGGTGTGTGAAGGAACTTTCTCATCAGCTCGATGTTGGCAATTACATCTTTTTGATATTGCGCATTATAAACAAAGAATGGGGGTTTCCCAATGATTTCTGCAATCATTAAAGCCAAACTTTTAAGAGAAATAACTTCACTGCCGGCAATATTGAAGATATAATTTCCTTCTAAGTACATGATTTTCTCACATGCCATGGCCGCGTCACTAATAAAAATCGGATTCACACGGATACCCTCCTCGCTGCTCAAAAAAATTTCTTTGCCGGTAGCAACTGAATTTATTATTCGGGGGATAAACATGGTGGGATTCTGCCCCGGTCCGTAAAGGAAAAACGGCCGGATGATTACAAAAGTTTGAAAATACTGCGCATAGCACTTAAGAAGAATTTCAGCAGCGAGTTTTGTCCCGAAATAGTATCCTAATTTATGCGGAGTCTGGATATTAGCATCTTCCCTCATTGGTTCATTAGGAAGGTCATATATTCCTCCGCTGGACGCATAGATAAATCGTTTTACTTGGTTCTTCCGCGCCCATTCCGCCATATTTACTGCAGCTGCAACATTAACTTCAAGCATATCAGAAGCACTTGCCGGAAAGTCCTGATAGCGTCTGGATTGAGCGAGGTAATATACCGCATCAACTTTTAAGTCACCAAGTTGTAATTCATTAAAAGAACGGAGGTTGATATTGACGAAGGTTACATTTGCAGTATTGGCGGCATGTTTATTCCTAACGAGTGCATAAACATGGTTTTTTAAAGAAAGCTTTGAAACTAATTCACTTCCAAGGAAACCGCTTGCACCCGTTATCAATATCTTCATATTAAATCACTGAATGGGGGTTAGCGTCCCTGCCTGAGTAGTTGAACATTTTCCCATTTTTTCACAGGAAGCATTAACCATCCTATGCCCGCTACACCTGCAAAGACGAATAATTTGAGCCCTGCTATCCTCCATGAAAAGGTGTGCTGATTCCACAATACGGCAATTAACGTCATCATTATACCTGAGCATAAAATTACTGATAAATTTTTCCAAGGGATAGGCAACGGATGAAGCTTTTGAGTATAGTACAAGTAGCTGCCGGTAACCAGCAGATAAGCTATAGCGGTTGCTACTGCAGCACCGGTTGCCCCGTACGCTGGAATCAAAACCCAGTTTAACACAAAATTCACCCCAGCGGTTAACCACGCTAAGCGGGCGAAAAGAAACGTTTTTTTTTCTAACGAGATACCGGTAGCCGTTACCTGCTGGGTTGCCTGAAGGGCAATGCCAAAACATAGAACAATCAGCGGCAAAGCGCTTCCCCTGTATTCTTCCGGCATTAAAAAGGCAATCAATTCACCGGAGAAAAGCCCAAGAATTCCCCCTATCAAAAGCATAATAAACAAAAGCAGCAGCAGAACGTGTGCAAAAATCTCTCGGTAACTGTCGGGATTATCGGTCCGTATCTTCATAGCAAAAGGGCTCCACGCCTGACCAAATGCCATAGAGGCAAAAAGGACGATAGTGGAAAACTTTGACGCAACAGAATAAATTCCCACCTCTTCCACAGATGACATTAAAGCAAGCATCCAACGATCCATTGAACTGAACAGCCAGAATGCCATGCCTGCAAAAATGAATGGATAACCAAACTTAGTCAGTTCACGCGCCCAGTTTACTTCAATGGCAGAAGTGATATCTTTTCTAATCATGAATAAAGCAACAGGCAATAAGGCAAACATAATCAGGGCTTGTATTCCCAGAAGACCATCTATTCCCCATTTGAAATAAACCACTACGGCCACCCCAGCAAAGGCAATCAGCACTTTAGATAACAATTCCAGGATGAAAAACTTCCACGGTGTAAAATGAAGCCTTACCACATCAAGTATAAATTGGTTCCATTGGTTAGCGGCCATTAAAAAAAGAGCAGCTATCAAGGCAATCCAGCTGAAGGGAAGATTAGCCTTTTGCGCCTGGGGATAAATGATTGGTGAAATCAACGCTCCAACTGCAATAATCAGAACGCCTAAGGCTATCTGTAGAGCCATTCCTGTTGATACAATCACTGGTCGCTGCATCACTGTGGTGTCTTTATCCCAATAAAATCTTTGCACCGCATTATTAAGCCCGCAATTTATGACTAAACCAAGCAGAGCCGTTGTGGTAGCAACCAGTTCCAATGCACCAAAGGCAAGGGGTGAAAGGGCAGCTGCAATAAGCGGAAAAGTAAAAAAAGCGATTACCCTGCTGAAAAAATCCGCACCACCATAGATAGCTGAATCTTTAGCGAGCTTGCGAAAAATCATTGCTGACCTTAGTCTTGGTTATGTACTCTTCATAGTCCTTGTAATATTGTCCTAACAGGGGATGAAAGTAATTTATCAAATCAATTTCATTTCCATGCCAGATTTTCTCATAGATACGTGAAAACATCAATTGAGCTGTAATTTTTGAGTGGTACTTCTCAACATACTGCCTTCCTTTTTTACCCAATTCGTTCCGCAAGGCAGGATTTTTAATTAACATTCTTAGATTATCTGTCAGGTTCTCGGGATTGGTCGGAACGATGGGACATTCTTTCAGATAGGAGTAACGCTTAAAGAGAGTAATATAC
>DATLYB010000395.1:0-6874 GCA_035575215.1 Chitinophagales bacterium | reverse complement strand
CCGCCACTGATGGCATCAGTTCCGGCAAGTATGATAATCTTGGGGTCTGGCGTGGCATCATAGCATATTTGAAGCGGTTCAGCCATGTTTTCGGAAAGGGGTCCGGTTATGACAATTCCATCGGCATGGCGGGGAGAGGCGACAAATTCAATCCCGAAACGACCCATGTCGAAATTGACATTTCCGCAGGCGTTCAATTCCAACTCGCAACTGTTGTCGCCTGCAGCGGAAACCTGCCTGAGCTTTAATGAGCCGCTGAAATACTTGAAGATTTCTTTTCGGATTAACTCAGCGTTCAGTGTGATTGGCTCATCTTTTCCTTCCCGGATTATCAATCGTTTTCTTTCATTCGTAGCCAATTTGTAATCGGTGGTGAATCTTATTTTATTGGGAAATGCAAAAGCACATTCTCCGCAAAAAGTACATTTTCCCAAATCAATTGAAACCGGATTTGCAGCAATAGCTTCTGTAGGACATAATTCGGCAAGCTCCTGTTCATTTACTTGCTCTAAACTGATGACAGGCCTGCCGCGGAATATTCCCGGCACTTTTGCTTTCGTCACATCAGGAATGTATTGCTTGCCCTGATGAATAAGTATTTTTAAGGTATGAATCATATCCCGGTGCTATTTCTGTTTTTCTGTATTCTGATTTCTACATTCTGTATTCTGTAATTACAAATCATGCCCGCAATAGGACAAGTCAAAGCTCTTGTTGCAAATAGGAAAATCAGAAATCTCATTGTTGCGAACTGCTAAAGCCAGCGCGAGCCAGTTGTGGAATGAGGGGTCTTTTATTTTGTAATGAAATAGTTCTCCATTTTCATCGGTAACTCCACAGTGGCAAATTTCCCCGCGCCATCCTTCCACAAGCGAGATGGAAAAAGAATTTTGCTGAGGTAATGTTAAGGCTGGTCTCTCCCTTTTTTCTGCAGGAATATGTTCCAGAAGTTTTTTGATGTATGCAATTGATTGCTTGACTTCTTCCCTGCGAATTTGAAAGCGGGAGTAAACGTCACCGTGATGCTTGATAACAGGCTGATGCTGCAATTGCGGGTATAAATCATGGGGATGAGAAGCGCGGATGTCTCTGCTGACGCCACTGGTGCGGGCTGCCATTCCCACAGTGCCAATGGAAGCAGCTTGTTCATTTGTTACCACACCTGTCCGTTCAAAACGCGCAAGCACACTTGCTAACGTGGAAATTTCTCTGTTCATCTCGATGAAATCAGGAAGGTAATCATCCAGCAGCGCAAGCAAATCATCCCTTAATTTTTCCGTGAAAGGAAAATTATTTTTACCTGCACGAATCAATCCTTTCGCCAAACGGTTGCCGCACCAAATCTGGAAATAGTTGATGATTGGCGTGCGCAATCTTCCATATACCGAACTTCCCAATTGATAGGCAATGTCGGTGCAAAGAGCGCTCATGTCGCCCGTGTGAATGGCGATGCGCTCTAATTCCAGCGCAAGCGTCCTGATGAATTGCAAATCATCATCCGCTTTGTAATTGCACAAGCTTTCCCATAAGTTCACAAAAGCAGTTGTGTGTCCGGCTACCGTATCACCGGCAATGCTCTCGGCAAGCGTAATACGCTGCAATAGCTTTTTCTTTTGGAGAAACAGGTTTTCAATTCCCCTGTGCTGGAACCCAAGCTGTATTTCAAGATGCAGGATTTGCTCACCGTTGCAGATGAAACGGAAATGTCCCGGCTCAATCACTCCAGCATGAATTGGTCCCACTCCTACTTCATGCAACTCTTCGCTTGCTATTTTAAAAAACGGGTAGTTGGCGATGTCGCTGTTCCTGTCATTTCTGTTGAACGGATAACGTACGGGTTTGAGCCAGGGATGGTCGGTGTATTTGATACCGAAGTTTTCGTGAATCTCCCGTTCAAATTTTTCAAACGCCAGCCGGTGACGGGTGAAGGAAGGCAGCGACTGATTTGCATCTGCTTGCGATGAAGAAACGTAAATCGCTCCTTCGTTGTCATTGGCGATACAGCAAATCAGCCTGATTTTACCCTGAAATGGAAATCCGTAATAATTGACGCAATGATTACTTGATTCTCCCAGCAAAGAAATATTGTGCTCCATGAACTTTTCATAATCCAGGACGGGCAGCGCTGCCAGCGGAATGCATTGATTATTTTGAATGATGATATGGTTCATATACTTAGCGTTCTTTGCGTTGTCTTTCTTTGCGTACACTGCGAGAAAAATGTTCACGCAAAGAGCGCGAAGATTTTCGCAAAGAACGCAGAGGGTTACAAATTGTTTACAATTCTGTGAATACCATCCTTTAATTTGACTGTATTGAAATTTATCAGCAGTCCCAGCTTGCAACCGCTTAATCTTAAATAAGTAAGTGTTTGTGCAAAATGAACAGGTGCAAGGGTTCTAACGATTTTATTTCAATAATTACTTTCCCCTCAACCCGCAAATCAATCCTGTAACCGCAGTCCATTTTTATTTCTTTATACACCAATGGCATCGGCACTTGCTGTTCAACAAGTAATCCCTTTTCCCTGAGTTCATAAGCAAATGGATTTTCGTATGCGGACTCCAACAGCCCTGGTTCAAGCTGCTTGTGCAACTCAATTGCCACTCCAATTATCTGATGTGATATTTCGTTTTCCGTCATTGTTCTTTGTGTCCTTTGCGTTGACTAAGTCAGTCTGAATTCAGCTTGCATTTTCCTTTGCGTCCTCTGCGTGAAAATAATCTCACGCAAAGAGCGGGAAGGATTTTAGCTGAGGGCGCAGAGTGTAAATTGTTTACTATTCGGTAAATGCCAACTTTTAATTTAGTTTAACCGTGTTAAAATTATATGAGCAGTCTGTCTAAAAACCATTGCATTCTTTGCGTTGCATTTTCCTTTGCGTCCTCTGCGTGAAATTATTATTTCGGTAAATTTTTTACTGCTTCGTTAATCAACTCTACCATTTGCGGGGGCGGATTAAATCCGAGATAAATCACCAATCCCAGCAGGATAAACTGCGATAACGATTCGGAAGGGCTTATTTTCTCCACCCCTTCTTCCTTAAAGCCAACGGGCGGAGTGAAGAGCAGCTTGAATATATTTTTACCAAAAGCCCAGATAATCATAGTCAGTAAAATCAGCACAAACACCAGCACAAAAATGTAATGCCCTTCAAACAAGGAACGGAAAATCATGAATTCGCTGATGAATAGCCCTGACGGGGGCATAGCCGTGCCGCAGATAAACGCGAGCAGCATCACCAGCGCGCCCGTGAGGTTGTATTTGAAGTAATTTCCAACATCATAAATGCTCTTGCTTTGATAGATGCGATAGATTTGTCCGTGCTGGAAAAACATACTCGACTTGGTGAAAGCATGAAGAATAATATGCAGGATAGCCGCATAATAGCCAATGCCGCCTGCCGCCAGTCCAAGACTTACAATGCCCATGTGCTCGATGCTCGAGTAGGCGAACATCCTTTTAATGTTTTTTACCTTCAGCATGTAAACGGTTGCCACAAACACCGACAATACGGCAGCAATAAAAATAATTTTGTTCGCCCAGGAATGAAGCGAAGTTTGGGCTATCACTTCATAGAAGCGGAATATGCCGGCAAAGCCCATGTTCATCAGCGCACTGGAAAAAAGCGCGCCCGCAGGAGAAGGTGCTTTATCCTTTGCATCAATTCCGGCAGTGTACATCGGCACCAGCCCCAGCTTGGCGGTAAATCCGGTGAAAATAAAAATGAACGCAAGCCTCAGCCAGAATATATTCAACGTGGCTGCATTACTTATTAAAGCAGGGTATGAAAGGTCGGAGTAACCCTCGCGCTGCAGAGCTATACTGAGAAATAGAATACCGATAAAAACAAACGTGATGCTGATGGAGCAAACGAAGATGTATTTCCAGGTGCCTTCCAGCGAACGGATGTTTCTGCGGTGATAAATAAGCGCGGAAGCCGCCAGTGTTGTTATTTCCACAAACACCCACGTAATACCAATGTGGTTTGCCAGATAGGCAGCGCTCATCGCTGCAACAAGTGCGGTCATTGCTGAAAAGTAGATTCCCCTCGTTCTGGGGTTTTCCGTGTGGGTTTTGATATAAATGTGCGAGTGAAAAAAAGCAGGTACGGCAATGATGCTCAAGGTGGTCAGCAAAAGCAGCGCCAGCGCATCAGCGTTAAAGTAACCGGATTCGTCCGGTCCGCGGTGATTGAAATTATAAATGGTAAAAACCCATTGTATTACGGAAAACAAAGCAACGAGCAGATAATTGACCGCTTTATTTCTGTTGAAGAATAACACTGCGCTGATAAGAACCGTGGCGATTAAATACGGTATAATCATTCCTGAATATTCAGTCTTTTAAGTTTCTTAACTGCTCAACGTCCACATCCTTCAGCACATCACCGATTTTGTTGACGAAAATCCCCAGCAGCAGCACGCTCACAAACAGGTCGAGCAGGATGCCCGTGTTCACCAGCATGGGCATCTCGCTCCCAACGGCAAGCGACAGGATGAAAACCCCGTTTTCAATCACCAGAAATCCCATCACATGCGTGATGATTTTCCTGCGCGTCATGATGATGTACAAGCCGGTAAACAATGACGACAGCGCCACCACGAAATAAATTTTGTTCAGGCGCGGGTCGTCAATGGTGTTGGAAAGCAGGAAAGTGGCGATGATAATCAGCGTCACGATAACGAGCGAAAAAAAGTAAGGCAGGTAAGGCTCGGTTTCGCGCGTGATATTGTTTCGCCTGATAACATAATTCATAAACAGCGGCACGGCAAGCGTCTTAAAAGCAATGGTTTCCAGAAGAATGAAAACGAGATTCACGGTATTGATTTCGTTCAGCTCGATGAAGCTGACTCCGAATAAAAGAAGTCCCTGAAATGCCAACATGTTGATGTAGCTGCGCAAACGATTGGCAATACTCAGATAAACCAGCGTGATGGTGAAGATGAGGAGGAGGACGTTGGTCATTTCTTTAGAATTCAGGAGTCAGGATACAGAATACAGAATACAGAACGAAGAATACAGAATACAGAATTCAGAATAGATACCTGCCCGGGTCTTTGTTTCCTGTGTCCTATCTCCTGTTTTCTGTTTCCTGTATTCTATTTTCTGCTTCATTTTGAATAGCGGATGAATAAGCATGCAATAATTTTGAGACTTCAGATAACTGTGCGGCTAAATTTTGATTTTCTCCATAATTCAAGTCCTTGGAAAGAATCAAATAATATCTGCATTCTTCCACTGATCCCTGTGAGGTATTAAAAAATCTTCCTTTATCACGGAATCCTTTCTTCTTGAATCCTTCAGCAATATTGGCGGCAATGGAAATAGCGGCTCTTCGGAATTGGCTGGTTAATCCGTAAATCTCCTCTCTGGGAAAAGCGGAAGTATATTGATATACGCTTAACACAAACTGATGCGCTTTTCGCCAGACAATCAAATCCTCAAATGTCTGAGCAGATTTCCTTTCCATCGTTATCATTTTTTTATGGTTATCTGTTTTCTGAATTCTGTTTTCTGAATTCTGTCTCCTGAATTCTGTCTCCTGAATTCTGTCTCCTGAATTCTGTCTCCCGTTTTCCTCATTCTAAACAAATTTCCCCACCACCAGCATCACACCGAAAAATATCAGCAGCGATACGGAAGTGAGGGTGAAAATAAACTGCGCATTATGACTCATCCTGAACCTTGCCGAAAATGATTCGAGCAAACCGACAGTGACGGCAAATACAATCTGAACTCCAAAAAATATCGGAATGGTTAGGAACACCGGCAGCTCATCCGCAAAAAAGTTGGCAATCAGCGCCCCGTACATGGCGAATTTCAGGCTGGTGCCGTAAAGGATAAGACCCAAATCGAAGCCGCTGTTATCCAGAATCATCACTTCATGCACCATCGTAAGTTCAAGATGCGTTTTCGGGTCGTCAACCGGCATGCGGCTGTTTTCAATCATGGCAATCATCACCAGCACGAAGGTTGCCAGCACTCCCAGCGCATAAGAGATATAAGAGCCAAAGTGAAGGGAAATAAAAATGTCATGAAAGGATGTATGTCCCGTGAGCAAGGCGAAAGAGCCCATCAGGATGAAGAAGGCAGGTTCCGCCAGCATGGAATAGAGCGCTTCGCGGCTGGCGCCCATCCCTTCAAAGCTGCTCCCTGTATCGAGTGCGGAAATAATGCTGAAAAATTTTCCGAGCGCCAGCACGTATGCAAAAAACACGAAGTCGCCATCAAAGGAAATGATGCCTTTATATTGTCCGAAAGGTATAACCAAAATCGCCATCACAATGGAGGCGAAGTAGATACTTGGGGCAATTTGGAAAATGAAGCTGGTGGTCTGGCTGTAAACCGCTCCCTTCTTCCACAGGCGGATGACATCCTTCATCGGCTGAAGGATTCCCGGACCTTTCCTGCCGGACGCAAGGCTCTTGGTGCGGATGACGATGCCGAGAAAAAACAGGCTGGCAATGAATATCAACGCTAAACCGAGCATCGCTTCATAATTGGTTTAAAAATTGAAAAAGTGATTTGATGGCTTCAAGCAACAACGGCAACGCAATTACAAGAGTAATGAAAACCACTCCATACAGCACATAAAACTGCGGATTCCCATTTTGCAGAAAGCGGAATTTCTCAAAAAAATATCTTACCCGGTTCAACGGAGCATCAATCAGCAGCTCCTCTGCTTTGTCATGGGGATGTGTTTCGTGCCAGCCATCCTTCGGGAAGATGCCTGTGACGTCTTTTTTCTTCTTGCTGATGGAAAGCAGCGGCTCCACCAGTTTGCGGTAGCTTCGGATGAAGGAACTGGCGGTGTACTGCATTTTGCCCGTGTCACCCACATATCCGCAGCCCCAGGTGGTTGCCAGCGCAA
>DATLYB010000394.1:0-9566 GCA_035575215.1 Chitinophagales bacterium | reverse complement strand
GCTTTGAGTCACGTTTTAAATTATCCTAATCCCTTCACAACCCATACGCGTTTTTCCTTTGAGCACAATCATCCGGGCGAAACAATGTTCGTTACTATCAAGATTATGACAGTTTCAGGCAAGGTGATTAAAACCCTTCAGCAGGAGGTGGTTTCAGATGGGTTCAGAGTGGATGACATCACCTGGGACGGTCTGGATGAATACGGGGAAATCATTGGAAGGGGAGTTTACGTATATAAGCTCAATGTGCGGACCCCTGAGGGTGCTTCCGCCCATGAATTTGAAAAGCTGGTCATTTTAAGATAACTTTGAAAACTATCACCTCATGAAAAAATTTTCATTTGTAATTGCCGCTGCAGTTCTTTTGGCAATTCTACCCCGTGTTTCTAAAGCCCAGACCGGAGGATTGGGAACCGGCATAAAAGGAGGTCAGGAAATTCCCGTCACCACGGCTGTTCCGTTCCTCAGGATAATTCCTGATGCCCGTTCTGGCGGCATGGGTGATGTTGGAATCGGCATATCGGCTGACGCTAACGCAATTTTTCATAATCCGGCTAAACTGGCTTTTGCCGAGAAACCGCTTGGAATTTCCATGAGCTATGTTCCTTGGCTGCGCTCGCTTGTGAACGATATTTACATGGCAAATCTTGCCGCCTACTACAAGCTGGATGATTTGCAGGCTCTGGGTATGTCCATGCGGTATTTCTCTTTGGGGAATATTCAGTTTACCAATGTGCAGGGAGAAAATACAGGCGAGTTCAAACCGAATGAATTTGCGATTGATGCCGCTTACTCCAGGCAGTTGGTGAAGATTAAAAAAGGAGGTGGATTTTCTGCTGCTCTTGCATTACGGTTTATTTACTCCAACCTTGCCACCGGCCAAACAGTTAATGGTATTGACATTAAACCGGGTTTGGCAGGTGCTGCCGATATCGCTTTTGCCTACAACCAGGATTTCAAAATCAAGAATAAATACAAGACTAACCTTGCAGTGGGCTTAAACCTTTCCAACATTGGAAGTAAAATCACTTACACCGAGTCTGCTGAAAAAGATTTTATCCCGATGAACTTTGGTTTGGGCACCACTTATTCATTCAACTTTGACGACCACAATCAACTTAACCTTTCAGCCGACATGAATAAGCTGCTTGTGCCAACTCCCGATACTGCTGACGCAGATAATAACGGAACGTATGATTACCGTGAAACATCCGTACCTTCAGCATTGTTCACTTCGTGGGGGGATGCACCGGGAGGAATCAGAGAAGAGTTGCATGAAATCACATGGTCAGTGGGGCTGGAATACTGGTACGACCAGCAGTTTGCAGTGAGAGCAGGTTATTTTCACGAATACGAAAACAAGGGGAATCGCCAGTTCTTTACAGCAGGACTTGGTTTGCGTTTCAAAGTATTCGGGCTTGATTTTTCTTACTTGATACCGACATCCACCCAGCGCAACCCGCTTGACAACACCATGCGCTTCACGCTCATGTTCCAGTTTGAAAATTTCAAAAAGAAACAGGAAACCCAGCCGGCAGGAACAAGCTCATTGTAAATCCAGACAAAGCATTCTTGTTCGCACGGTATTTTCCAGGCAACAAAATCCCAATTAATCCGTAACAAAAAGCGGTATTAGAGTGAAAATGGTATAATTATTCGGGTACGGCTTATCATGCCCGGAACAAATCGGAGGGATTATGAGGCGATTGATTGCGGTGCTGGCTTCGTTGAGTGCAATTTCTTCAGTATTCTGCCAGAATTCTAAAAAAATTATTGACCAGTTCAACGTGCAGGCGTTCGAAAGCAGTTCGCCTGCTGAAGCAAAAGCAACCATTGGCAAAGACGAAGAACTCACCATTTACAATCTTAATGATTTCAATTACACGCTAACTCCGGAGAAAGGCAAGGATTACAAATCGTATCAGGCTATCAGATTGGATGGACTGACAAGCCGCGACATTGTTGTGGGCATGATTACCAGCACGCTCGAACGGGAAGACAGGTATATTGAGATTACTGCGGGCGAGCGGCAATATGCCATGGTGCGGGAAGTGCTGGATGAAAAGGCTGACTATGTTTTTGTGAGCCCCTTTGAAAAAGAATACTTCATCGCTGCTGACGGAACCTTCCGCTACATTGACGGACGCGAATTAGTGGGCAGCAAGAAAGTGAAAACGTACCTTGAAAAAGGGAAGCCGGTTACGGAAACAACGTTCTTCTTTGCCATGAAAGACCGCGGATTGATTAACGCTGACGTGAGCCTGAGAAGTTTTATCTCGCTTAGCCTGGAAGAAAAGGTGAGTTTACTGGACATGGATATCTATGCATCACCGAAAAAAACTGCCGGTGAGCCGGCTATCACCGGGGTACATTAAAAGAGCCTCCGACTTTGCGGAGACCCTTTTAATGCCTACTTTGCCCCTGTCCCTAAAAGTTACCTGATAACGTGAAGGCGGTGATTATATTTTTCACCATTGACATGCAATCGCAGCAAATAAACTCCCGCTGCGACTCCGGCAGCGTTCCAGGTGCGATAGTGCTTACCGGCTGCTTGATTGCCATAATCAAAAAATGCTGCCTGTTTTCCAATGATGCTGAAAATTTCGATTTTGATTTCAGCAGGCGAACGCAACTCATATTCAATGCTGGTTTCAGTGTTGAAAGGGTTGGGATAGACTTTCAGGCTGACACCTCCCATATTCAAAGAGAATATAGAAGTATAATCAAATACCGCTACAGATTCACAATGTGATACAGTACAGCTCTGCGAAGTACTTGCATCAATACAGACCAAATACGTTCCCGCCTGGCTGTAATGATGAAGAGGATTGTGTGTTGCGCTAAAATTTCCATCTCCGAAATTCCAGATGATATCAGTTGGATTGCCCTCAGTTATAGCTGTGAAAGTCAGGTTCAATCCGGTTGAATCTGCTTCGTAGGTGAAGTCAGCAGCGCAGGGGGTATGAAATGAAATGGCAATATTCTGGCAGTAGGAGTCGGTGCAGTTGGAAATGGAATCATAGATTGAAAGACAAGCGGTAAAAATCTGTGAAGCATTGACTTCATACGAATGAAAAGGGTGTAATTCGTCACTGGTACTGCCGTCACCGAATTCCCAGAAGGTATGCGAGATGCCGCCAATGGAGGTATTGTTGAATTGCACACCTGTTCCCGATGAGTCAATGGTGTAATTGTACCCCGCCTGGCAGCCCCCATGGGTGCAGGCTCCCCGCGTCCAGTACGTGACGCCATTATGATAATATGCTTCGCAACTGTTTAAATAAGTTTTTCCGTCACAGCCGCACACGGGTTCAATCACTTCCGGACAGCCTACTTGCTGGTTAATCACGGTAAGGTCAATGCAATTGTTTCCCGCGCTTACACGGATATTCGCGCAATACGTATCCGAACAGTTATGAACCGTGTCGTTCACGGTAAGGCACACTAAATAATATCCTGGCACCAGGTAAGTATGATTCGGATTTTTCAAACTGGACCTGGTGCCATCCCCAAAACTCCATTCGAAAACATTGTTGTTGCCTGCTGATTGGTTGGTGAAATATACTTCATATCCAATTGGCGAAGGTATTGTGTTAAAGTTGAAAAATGCCCGGCATGACAGGACGTTCAAGGGCGAGCAGGGTCCATGAGTCCAACTTGTAATACCGGCATAATTCAACGCAACGCAGGAGTTACTGTAAGTGATGCCATTGCATCCGCATACGGGTTCGTAAACGGTGGGGCAGGCGTCATGGCTGAGCAAAGCGCTGTCCTGGCAGATTTGTGCAGGAGCAGAAATATTGACGGGAAGGCAGTAGCTGTCAGTGCAGCTTTGATTGGGATTGGAAATCGTGAGGCATACCAGATACCTGCCGGGCTGCGGGAACGTATGGCTCGGATTACAATCTGTTGAGATGCCCCCATCGCTGAAGTCCCACTGGCAAAAAGTAAAAGAACCTGACGATGTGTTGTCAAAGTGAAATGTCAGCCCCTGCGACCTTGCTGTGAACTCAGCCTTGCATCCTGTTTGGGTCGTGCAGGGTCCGTTCGTCCAGGAGGTGATACCGTAATAGTTGTAGGCTTCGCAGGCATTGTTGTAAGTGTTGCCGTCACAGCCGCACACGGGTGCAAACACGGAAGGACACGGAGTGTTGTGAGAGATGGCAGCCGCGTCAAAGCAGCCAATAGGCGTAATGTTGATGAACTGGCAATAGGAATCGTGGCATAGCTGAGAACTGTCGCTGATGGCGAGGCAAACTTCAATCATTGCAGGAAGCGTGCTGGCAAAATAAGTATGGTTGGGGTTTTTCTGGTTGGATGTTGAGCCATCGCCAAAATCCCAGAGGGAGAAATCATAGTTGCCGGTGGAAGAGTTGCTGAAGAAAACCGTGTACCCTGAAATTCCTGCAATCACCGAATAATTGAATGACGCATCGCAGCCGGAAGAATTCAGGCAGGTTCCCTGCGTCCAATGAGTGACCCCCGCCCTGTACTTTGCTTCGCATGAATTGGGATAGGTGACGCCATCACATCCGCACACCGGATTGTAAATGGTAATACACGAAACGTTATGGTCAATAAGACTTGTGTCAATGCAATTAGGACCTCCTCCCTGAATCACAATCGTCTTGCATATGGAATCAACACAATTTAGTGTGCCGGAAGTAATGGTAAGGCAAACTGTGTATGTCCCGGCAGCAGCATATGTATGTACGGGATTGTGCTGAATGGAAAAACTTCCGTCACCAAAACTCCATTCCACCGAAGTGAAGCTTCCGAATGACGCATTGCTGAACATCACCTCATTGCCAGTTCCCGAAGTTGAAATCGTGAAGTTGAAATTCGCCTGGCAGGGTTGCGCTTTTACTTTTAGTGAAACCAGGAGGAGAGCAGTTAATGCTATGTACCTGAATCTTTTCATCTCGAAATATCGATTTTGAATGTTTGAACCGTTTCGTCATTCCTGATATGAAGAAAGTAAATTCCTCTTGCAAGGTGCGACACATCAAAAAGATGCTTCCCTGCACCGGCAGTTTGATTAGAAACCTTCATGCCAAGCTGGTTTGTAATCATGATTTGATAAGTGTTACCTTCCGGTAACACCATACATAAAAAATCATTCACCGGATTTGGATATATGGTCACCTGCCTTTCTCCGGGCACATTTCCTGAGGCAGAGGTTTCCAGTTTTTCGAATACCACCGCTGAATCCTGTGCTGCACACACCGGGAGCACCGTTTCATCATTCCGTATTAAGGTGATGTTGGAGAAGGAAAGGCTGAGAATATCAGTGATGAAAGTCTTCTGCGCCAGATTCTCTTCCATCACGAAATTCAAGGTGCCGATTTTACCCGCAATGGTGATATTATTATGGTCAATGCGGCTGACAGCGGTTTCCAGTTTTCCTGTTTCATTGGAATCTTTATTGAGATAAACAATATCTGCCGGAGTTCCCAGAAGCGAGTTGCTATAATCCAATTCCACGGTGCCCGGCTGAATCAGTTCCTGCGAATAGTTAACCGTGAAAGCGATTCCGTACACATTCTGCGCAGGAATGTGTAAATCACCCAGCTTGATTTCAACCGCCACTGCCGTGCCCACCTGGATGCTGTCTATTACTTCGAAATAGAGTGGAATGTCATTTACATCAATGCACCCGCTGTCCCCGCCTTTGTTTGAGCTGAGTCCGTAGTTTTTATCAATAATATTGATGTCAAACCGGTTGATGATTCCGTTGCCATCGCAATCGGCATGCTGCAGGTTAAAACCGCCATGGAAATTGGCGACTCCGGTTTGCTGCACCCACGGCACGGAATTGACAAAGCCGGTGGTGGCTGTGTCATATCTTACCGGACCAATCGCTCCATACGCAAGCCCTACGTACAACACATCTTTGTTGTTGACGATGCCGTCACTGTTGGCATCGCCCGGATAAACCACATTGAGGCGAACGCGTCTTGAGGCGGAATCAACGCAGGTGCCGTTAGCAGCCGAAACCTTCAGCTTAACCAGATATTCACCCGGCTGTTGATAAGTGTGTATAGGATTTCTGACCGAATCGGAGGTGCCGTCATCAAAATCCCAAAAATAACGCAATGGTGTACCCAGCGAACTGTCGCGAAACGCCACGGTAAGGTTATTTAATACCGTAAATCCGAATTTCGCCCTGCAGTTTTGCCCTGCGGATTGCAGCGAACACAAAAAGATGAACCCGATTATGAGAATTTTTAAAAAAACACTGATGCCCTTCAGATGCATTTTTTCGGTTTAAGCAACGTAAATATAGGTGCTTGTTTCTCCACCAAACAATTACAAAAAACCAAACTTTCCGGATAAAATCGCTGGCTGCACTCGTGCAAAATTTATATAGCGATAACCTGATTATTTGATTTTCAATAAGTTATAAGCAGAAACTCCTGCGGAAAACTGTTTTGCAGCCTTATTTTTCCAGAAAAAACTAATGGGATTCTTTAATTTTCCGAACCCTTTCGATGCACAACAGCAAATTGATTGACGCCTTAAGAACGCTTACTCCCAAGCAACTCCGCAAATTGGAAGATTTTATTGCCTCTCCTTTTTTCAACAAAAATGATGACGCTTACCAACTATATGCTGCTATCAGAAAATATGAGCCATCATTCAATCACCGGGATTTGGAGAAAGAGCGCATTTACAAGATTGCCTTCCCGAAAGAAAAATACGATGAGAAAAAGCTCGGATACCTGATGAGCGACATCCAAAGGTTGATTGACAAATTTCTCAGCTACATTAAATTCATTGAACATCCTGTTCTGCACGATTATTATTTGCTGACCAGCTATATTGATGCAGGATTGGACAAGCATTTCAGCAAGGCGATGAAAGACGCCCAGCAGTTGCAAAGGGAAAATCCCTATCGCGATGCCGATTATTTTTACAATGAGTTTCTGCTTGAATCCCTAAACAATGCCTATTTCGACAAGCAGCGCAAGCATGTGTATGACGAAAGCCTGCAACGGGCGATTGATAATCTTGATTTGTATTATCTGGCGCAAAAGCTGAAGTATAGCTGCGAACTCTTCAACCGGAAAAACATCGTGGCGGCTGACTACCGGCTGCGTCTGCTCGATGAGATTCTGCTTTACGTGAAAGACAAGGATTTTGAGGATGCTCCGGCAATTGCCATTTACTACCAGATTCTGATGGCGCTCACCGAAAGCGAGAATGAAACACACTTCAGAAAGCTGAAAGAGCTGCTGAAAACTTACGGCAGCAAATTCCCCTTGCTGGAAGCGCGCGACATGTATCAGTATGCACAGAATTACTGCATCAAGAGGATAAACAGCGGCAGTCAGGAATATTTGAATGAATTATTCCAGCTTTATCAAACCACGCTTGAAGCTAAAATTGTCTTTGACGGAAAATATATTTCGCCCTGGACATACAAAAACATCGTGGGAGTGGCGCTCCGGGTGCAGGAATACAAATGGGTGGAGAAATTCATCCATGAGTATAAAGAGCATCTCTCTCCCGAAATGCGGGAGAACGCCTTTGCATATAACCTGGCCAGCTTCTATTTCAACAAAGGCGATTTCAGCAAAGCGCTGGAACTGCTGCGCAACGTGGAGTTCACCGACATTGTTTATTCGCTTGATTCAAAGGCGATGCTGCTGCGCATCTATTATGAACTGGAGGAGGTGGAACCCCTCTGGTCGCTTTTGGATGCCTTTCAGGTGTATCTGAGGCGCAACAAGCTGATTTCCGACAGCCAGAAAACCATTTACCACAATCTGATTCATTTTGTGAAGGAAGCCGTCCGCATCCCCAAAGGCGACAAGGCGGCCGCCCAAAAGCTGAAAGAAAAAATCGAAAAGACAAAACAAGTGGCTTACATGCAGTGGCTGATGAAAAAGGTGGAGGAGTTGATGAGATGATTTAACATTGTTGTTAAAACTATTAAAAGATGATAACGCTGTTATTTTTTCTTTTCTTCTTTCAGGCGGGTTTCCTGTTTGCTCAGAAAGTGAACATCACTGAAGTATGCAAGCTTGATAAAGCCCTGCAGGAAACATCAGGGATTGTGATCTCGGGCGGAAAAATATGGTCGCATAACGACAGTGGCGCACAGCCTGTATTGTACGGATTCGACAACTCCGGAAAAGTGAGCACCATCATTTACGTGAGTGCGAAAAACACCGATTGGGAAGATTTGGCAAAAGATGACGCTGGAAATATCTACATCGGTGATTTTGGAAATGAAAAAAATAAAAGACATGACCTGAAAATTTTCAGGATTCCCAATCCTCAAACGCTGAACGAGACTATCGTGAAGCCCGAAGTGATTGAATTCAACTACGCTGACCAGAAACTGTTTCCTCCCGACACGAATGCACAAAACTTTGACATGGAGGCAATGCTGTGGTTCAACAACCATCTGTATCTGTTTTCAAAAAACAGAACCAACCCCTTTACCGGCTATTCAAAAGTTTACCGCCTTCCCGATAAAGCCGGCAGCTACACGGCTGAGTTGATTGACAGCGTTTATCTCGGACCTGCACCGATGATTACCAGTTGGGTGACTTCTGCCGACATCAGCCCTGACAAAAAGAAAGTGGTCTTGTTGGGGCATGACAAAATCTGGCTGTTCACCTGCTTTGAAAGCGACAGGTTTTTCTCCGGAAAAAAGTACACCATTGCCCTCAGCACACCGACAACTCAAAAGGAAGCCGTTTGCTTTAAGAATGACAACGAACTCTATATCACCGATGAGCTGGTGATGCGCGTGTTGGGCGGCAAATTATATTCGCTGGATTTGAGCGGGGTGAAAATAGAGAACTGCAAGTAAAACACCGAGAAAGAACGGAAGAACGGCATCTTATTTATGAAAGTTTCACATAAAGCGGCTGCCCTCAGAAAGAAACCTCCTTATGATAGTTACAGCAAATCAAACCCGATATCCCTGCGGCAATACATCCCCTCGAAACAGATTTTGCCAATGCTGTCATACGATGCTTGTAAGGCTTCCTTCATAGTCCTCCCCAATGAGGTAACTGCCAGCACCCTGCCTCCGCTGGTGACAAGCTGCCCGCCCTCATCCCTGGTGCCGGCATGAAACACGAAGCTGCTGCTCACCTTATTCAAGCCGGTGATGGGTTTACCTTTTTGATAATTGCCGGGATACCCCTGAGCAGCTACCACCACGGTGGCGCAGGCTCTCGCATCGGTTTCAATCGTGATACTCTCCAATGTTTCATTGGCAACGGCTTCAAACAATTCCACCAGGTCATTCCTTATGCGGGGAACCACTGCTTCGGTTTCGGGGTCGCCCAGGCGGCAGTTGTATTCAATCACAAAAGGCTCGCCCTTCACCTTCATCAGCCCGAAATACAGGAATCCTTTGTAGCGGATGCCATCTTTCTGTAATCCGCGTAAGGTGGGCTGCACGATGCGCCTCTCCACTTTGCGCATCAAGGTGTCATCCGCAAAAGGCACGGGCGATACAGCGCCCATGCCACCGGTGTTAAGCCCGGTATCACCCTCACCGATGCGCTTGTAGTCTTTGGCGGGCGGAAGCAGCCGGTAGGTTT
>DATLYB010000393.1:0-8133 GCA_035575215.1 Chitinophagales bacterium | reverse complement strand
CAACTCGCTGGGACCTGCCGAACTGCTTGTTCACTATGGTACCGAAGAGCAAAAAGATTACTACCTGCCTCGTCTGGCAAAAGGTGAAGAAATTCCCTGCTTCGCATTGACCGAACCTAATGCCGGCTCAGATGCCGCTTCCATTTCGTCATGGGGCGAGGTTTTCCGCGGTGAAGATGGTCGGCTTTACATGCGTCTGAACTGGAACAAGCGGTACATTACCCTCGCTACGGTTTCCACATTATTGGGATTAGCTTTCCAATTACGTGACCCTGAAAATTTGTTAGGGAAAGGAAAATTTCCCGGAATCACATGTGCGCTGATTCCCACCAATACCCCCGGTGTGGTTCTCGGGCGCAGGCATAATCCTCTCGGGGTCCCGTTCATCAATGCTCCTACGGAAGGGCATGATGTGGTGGTTTCTGTGAATCAAATCATCGGAGGTCCCTCACAGGCTGGGAATGGCTGGAAGATGCTGATGGAAACATTGGCGGGCGGCAGGGGTATCTTTCTTCCGGCTATGGGACGCGGTGGCTCTAAGATGGTGAGCCTCGCTGGAGGTGCTTATGCAATGGTACGCCAGCAATTCAACACCCCTATCGGAAAATTTGAAGGCATTGAAGAGCTGCTCGCCCGCATCGGAGGTCATACTTATATCCTTGAAGCGCTCAGCCGCTTCACTTGTGGTGCGCTGGACAAAGGAAAAAAGCCCGCAGTGATTTCCGCCATCGCAAAGTACAACGCCACGGAATTCAACCGTATCGTGGTGAATGATGCGATGGATA
Organism: Chitinophagales bacterium; assembly: GCA_035575215.1. Lineage (GTDB taxonomy): Bacteria > Bacteroidota > Bacteroidia > Chitinophagales > CAIOSU01 > DATLYB01. The sequence continues at coordinate 7,348 of DATLYB010000393.1, read as the reverse complement.
TGATTGGCGGTGCAGGTATTGTTCTCGGACCGCGTAACCTGCTCGGACACGGCTACATCTCGCTGCCGATAGGCATCACCGTGGAAGGTTCGAATATCGTAACACGCTCGCTCATCATTTTCGGACAGGGATTGATTCGCTGCCACAAATTCGCAGTGAAGGAAATGGAAGCCATCATGGAAAATAATGCTTCCAAATTTGATGAAGCTTTCTGGGGGCATATCCATATGACAATTCGCAACAGCTTCCGTTCCGCCTTGTTAAGCCTCACGCGGGGCTATCTTGCCGGCTCGCCTGTAAGCGGACCCACGGCAAAATACTACCGCAGGCTGTCATGGGCATCCGCCACGTTTTCATTCATGTCCGATGTGGCATTGGTCACATTGGGCGGAAGCTTGAAAATGAAGGAAAAGCTCTCGGGCTATTTTGCCGATGCTTTGTCTTGGCAATATCTTGCCATTTGCGCACTCCGCAGATTTGAAGCCGAAGGGAGGAAGCAGGAAGATTTACCCATGGTACAATGGGCTTGTGAACATGCTCTCAGCAAGATACAGGAATCGTTTGACCGGATTTTCAACAACTTTCCCGTACCCGGTGTGGGGGCGGTGCTGCGCGGACCGGTGGCTCTGTGGTCAAGGTTCAATACGCTCGGAGTGAAGCCCTCGGACAATCTCAGCCATAAGGTGGCTGATGCGCTGCTGCATCCCGGAACATACAGGGAAAGCCTCAAAGAGGGAGTTTATTTGCCGAAGGAATCGCATGAACCGCTGGCGCAATTGGAAGAAGCCTTCAAGTTTGTGCATCAAAGCCTGGGCGTTTACGATAAGATTCGCAAAGCTGCCAAAGCGGGCAAGCTTAAGAAAGGAAAAGCAAAGCAACTGCTCAATGATGCGCTGGAAGCGAAAGTCATCAATCAGGCTGAATATGACCTGGTGCTGAAAACCGAAAAGCTGCGCAACGAAGTCGTACAGGTAGATTCATTCACGCTGAATGAGATGCCTGTGAATATTCCAGTGGTGACGGCACCGCCTTCCCAATGGGGGAAGAAACCGACTGTGGTTTCCTGAAGCATTGTTATTTAGTTCGGCCGAAATACAAAAAAACCTGCCTGGCGCTCGGGCAGGTTTTTTTTCTTCCTGTGAAAAAAATAGACTAAGTTTCTTTTTTATGAAAAGCTTAGCTCTATGAGAAAAATCTTTACTCTCATCATTCTTCTGCTTTCAACATTTTTTTATACAGGTGCACAGAAAAAGCCTTATGAACCGCAAAGCACCTGCGACAAGGTGCAATTGCTGCTCACCAATCTTGACGAGTTTAAAGGCGCGCTGATAAATGACAATGCATACGAATGCAAAAGCGCCTACATTTTAGACGGATTCACCGGAGCGCGCGTGATTGTTCCCGGCAAGGAAGGCAAATACTGGACGGTGAACATGAACACCGACAACATGCAGCAAATAGAAGCCGAATCGAAATACCTTCTTCTGGTGAAGGAACTAATGAAGTGTGTTTACCTGAACAGCTGGAAGGGAAGGGAGGATATCGTGGGGGAGGGCATCTATCATTACAATTTCAGGCAAACCATCAGCGCCACCGGCTATTATAAAAACATCCTTATTTCCTACTACAAGGTTAAAAATTCCGAATCCTACCGCGTAGAGATAACGCTTACCAATTAGATTTCATCCAATGCTCATCTGAATCTTCTTCTGCACATCAAGCACGCTCTCTTTGAATTTGGGGTCGGTGTCAAGCAGGTTTTGAATTGCCTGGCAGGAGTGAATCACCGTACTGTGGTCGCGTCCGCCAAAATGTTTGCCGATAACTTTCAGTGAGTTTTTGGTATAGTTCTTCGCCAGGAACATGGACAACTGCCTTGCCTGCACAATCTGGCGTTTTCTTGTTTTTTCTTTCAGCTTTTCAACTGCCACTCCGAAATGCTCGCACACTGTTTTCTGGATATAATCAATCGAAACTTCGCGTGAAACGCTTTTCACAAAATTCTTGATTATTTTCTTTGCGAGGTCAAGGTCAATTTCCTTTTTGTTGAGCGATGCCTGAGCGAGCAGCGAGGTCAATGCGCCTTCCAGTTCACGGATGTTGGTGTTGATGTTGTAGGCGACAAATTCCACCACCTCGCGGGGCAGTTCGATTCCATCGGAGTACATCTTCTTTTCAAGGATGGCGATTCTGGTTTCAAAGTCGGGTGTTTGCAGGTCGGCAGCCAGTCCCCATTTGAAGCGCGACAGCAGGCGTTCTTCCATTCCTTCCAAATCTTTGGGGGCACGGTCAGAGGTAAGGATGAGCTGCTTGCTGTTTTGATGCAGGTGGTTGAAGATGTGGAAGAAGATATCCTGCGTTTTGTCTTTGTTGGCAAAAAACTGAATGTCATCCACTATCAGCACATCAATCACCTGGTAGAAGTGGATGAAGTCATTCACCGCGTTGTTCTTCAGCGCGTCAATAAATTGGTTGGTGAATTTTTCAGAGGAAACATACAGCACTGTCTTGTTGGGAAAATTCTGCTTGAATTGATTTCCGATGGCATGAGCCAGGTGGGTCTTGCCCAGTCCGACACCGCCATACAGCACCAGCGGATTGAAGGCAGTGCCTCCGGGCGGCTTGGTGGCAACGGCAAATCCCGCTGAGCGTGCCAGCCGGTTGCAGTCGCCTTCCACAAATGAGTCGAAGTTGTAAGCAGGCTTTAATTGCGAATCAACATTTACTTTCTTCAATCCCGGGATGATGAATGGATTTTTTATGGCGTTGCCGCCCAGCGAAATCGGAGTGAGCACTTCGGGATTTTTTCCCTCTCCCGTGTTATAATTGGGGTAGTTCACCGTGTAAGGCGAATTTCCGGAGCTGCTGTCAACGACAATCCGGTATTCAAGACGCGCCTCATTGCCCAGTTCACGTTTTATCGTTTTGCGCAGCAGCGTGATGTAGTGCTCTTCGAGCCATTCGTAAAAAAACTGGCTTGGCACCTGGATGGTGAGCACGTTGTTTTCCAGCTTCACCGGCTTAATTGGCTCGAACCACGTCTTGAAGCTTTGCAGATTGACATTGTCCTTGATAATCTTGAGACAGTTTTTCCAAACGTCATCATGATTTTTTTTCAAAACTTCTTCCTGGGACTTAGCCATTACTTAAAACAATAACATTAAACGGTTAAACAAATGTGCCAGAGAGGGAAGACGAAAATGGGAAAAAGAAAGTTAATAAAAAAGCAAAACAGCTATTGTTTTTTAAAAAACTTTTACAGTACCGCTAAAAAATTTTTTTCTCTTTTTCGTGTAATCGAAAACCACATCAATTTTTCCGAGAACAACACCTCCCCACCCTACTTGATTGATGACCACCGGATGATTTTTTTTGTTCATCACTACCACCGGCTCATCAAAAAAAGTGTGCGTGTGTCCCCCCAGAATCAAATCAATGTCGGTGCTTTCTTGAGCGAGCGTTACGTCCGAAACCTTGGGTGTGTCATACCGGTAGCCCAAATGCGACAGGCACACCACAAAATCGCAGCCGTGTTCCCGCTTCAGTGAAGCCGCGGTGTCGTTGGCGGCTGTCACCGGTTCCATATATTTCGTCTTACCAAAAAGTTTGGGCGGAACGAGCCCTTCCAACTCGATTCCCAGCCCAAAAACTCCGGTCGTGATTCCATTGGTTTGAAAAATGTGAAAACGCTTTGTCTTTCCTTCCATCACCGTATCCGAAAAATCATAGTTGGCGGTGAGCAGAGGAAAATCAGCGTGCGCAATCTGCTTCGCCAGTCCTTCCAGTCCGGCATCAAAATCATGATTGCCGATGGTTGCCGCATCATATCCAAGCATGCTCATCAATTCCATTTCAAGCTTGCCGCGAAAATAATTGAAGTAAGGCGTTCCCTGGAAAATATCACCGCTGTCGAACAGTAAAACATTTTTCTTCTCCCTTCTGATTTTTTTCAGAAGGGATGCGCGCGCAGCCACCCCGCCCATGTTGGGAAATTTCGAGTCAGCCGGAAACGGTTCCACCCTGCTGTGCGTGTCGTTGGTGTGAAGAATCGTGAGCTGGATGGCTTCGCCCGCTGCCAGCGCTTCAAACGGAAAATTCCTTGCTGCCAGCAGCGCTGACGCTGTCAGAGTTTTTCCGATGAAGTCCCTTCGTTTCATTCAATCATAATTCGGTTGTCAAGCTGCGATGAAATCAACTTCCCTTGCTGCGTCTGCTCTTTCAGATATTCCAGAATTACATCCCTGATGAAGATACCGAAATTTTTCCGCTTCTCATTCCGCAGCATGGATAAATTGTCACCCCCGTCAGCCAGATAATCTGAAATCACCACGCGGTAAATTTTGCCGGGCTGCAAAGGTAAATCGTTAATCAAAATGTCAAAAGATTTTCCGTCACGGATTTTGAATTTTATTCCGGCAACGGGCCAGCCACCCTGGAATGCAATGTAATCAAGCAATTGCCGCACCACCTCTCCCCTCAGCTCTATGAGCACGAGGAAATTGTCAAACGGCATCAGTTCGTAAATCATTCCCTTGGTGATTTCACCGGCAGGGAGGAAAGGAAGTCTGAGCGAACCATAATTCAGAATGCAACAATCCGCTGCACTATCATATTGTTTCCCCTTTTCCAGAAGCAAGTCAGCGACAAAATTTCCCAGCAGCGATTCAGGTTTTCCTTTTTCCATCATGATGGAGGAGATTGCCACTACCTCAGTCATTTCTTTGCGGAGGCTGTCACGGTAAGGATGGATAAATGCGATAATACTTGAATCCGCTCCGCCCGTGCCATCTATTTTAAAGTATGCCGCTTCCGCTTTGACCGGACGCAGTTGCTTTGCACAGGAAGAAGCGCCCGCCAGCAAAAGAATGGCGAGATAACAGCGGAACTCCTGCTTAAACCGAATGCAATTTTTCAAATTGATTGTGTTTAGACGGTGTTATTTTCAAAGTACGAACCGCATTGATTTTCATTCACAGACAAATCCTCAGAACAGTTTCTTCACCTCCATCTTAATAAGGTCAAGAGCCTGCTGCGTGGGAAGAACATGTTCCGATTCGAGATAGTATTCCAGAATTCGTTTGCTTAAATCTTTTGCAGGCGCTTCAGGCGGCATGGACGCACTCAGCAGATTGATGTCTTTGATGATTTCATCTTTCACCAGGCTGACGGTTCGCCACACATTGGTTGAAACATATATCTGCTGGGAAACATTGTGCTCGTATTCCATCCGGATGGATTGGAGCAGCGCCTGCTTGAGCATCATGGCGGTCATTCCGGGCTGCACGGTGCGGGGGATAAGATTCACAGGGCTGATACGCTCCAGAAAAACCGACAGCCTTTCATAAGCCTGAAGCCGGAGCGGCAGCGTATCCTTTCGCGATTCGGTTCTGAGCTGCTGTTCCAGTTTTTTCATTTCATTGTTGAAAAATGACTTCAGCACAAAAAACGCTGTAAGGAACACAATGAGCGAAGGCAAAACGTATTTCAGAATTTCGAGGATGCTTTCGAGCATATTACCGGTTTAACAGCGGACGAACGGATGATACGCCTCCGGCACAAATCTAAAACGAAACTCCGATTGTGCTAACTTTGTTGTCACATTCAGATTTAAAATGAATACTGCAGCCACGACAAAACAAAGCCCGGTGACGCTTACGGAAAGCGCATTGATTGAACTGAAGCGGCTGATGGTTGAGAAGAATATCCCGGAAGACCATGCTCTGAGAGTGGGCGTAAAGGGAGGCGGATGCGCGGGCTTCTCCTACATTCTTGGATTTGACAAAAAGGAACCTCTTGATGAAGAGTTTGAATTCGGTGGATTGAAAATATTCATGAACAAAGCCCACCAGATGTATCTTGCAGGAATTGAAATTGATTATAAAGACGGCTTGGACGCCAGAGGCTTCGTCTTCAACAACCCTAACGCCACCAAAACCTGTGGTTGCGGAAGTTCGTTCTCCGCTTAGGGAAATAAGGAAGCAACATCAATTTCAGAAAAACTATTTCACCAACTCCACTTTCAATCCCATTGCCTGATTGCCTGCTTCGAGCCTTACGTGGTACAAGCCCTTGCTCAGTGATTTGCCTGCATCATCATCACCCGCCCATTCGATTTGGTGTTTGCCGGCTTTGAAGTCAGCCTGGATGCGTTTCACTTCCTTTCCAAGCATGTCGTAAATCACAAGGGAAACAGTTTCATCTCTTGGAATGGCGAAGATGATATTCGTGGTGTTGCTGAAGGGATTGGGAACTGCCTGAAGATGATAGACAGTTGACTGCTGATTGCTGACGGATGAAACATCACTCACTTTCACGATGCCATTTGTTGGGATGACGTTCAGCAGTTCAAGATTTTCATTGTACGCTTCGCTCAGCGTCAATTCCGAGCCGATGCTGATTTCGGATATTGACCCCGTCTGTCCAATCACCTTGAATTTCAATTCAAACACCACTGCATCATCATGGAGCGTCACGGCACCTCCTGCGGCATCCATCCATGAGGTGGTAAGCAGACCTTCTCCTGTCCTGTGTTCTCCATAATAGCCGCTGAGCGATTGATTAGTCACTTCAAGCAGTGAAAGCACATTTTCATCCCACGACAAGGTGAACTGGTAGCCGGTAATACCGCTGAAGTCTTTTACTTTCACGGGAACGATGATTTCATCTCCCGGCAGCACGTTGTATTCATCCATCACGAATTGCAAATCACCCGCTGCGCTCGTCTTGGGGGTGTTGGGGTCCCAACTGTTGTTGACATCACCCAGCTTCAGTCCGATGAAGTTCTGGTTGGTTTGGGTGGAATTAAGGTTGCTGTACGTTCTCGTGCTGGGATAGGGGAACGGATTCTGCGGATTACCAAAGACGTAATCACTTCTGACGAACGTCCACAGCCTGCCTCCCGGGAATGACTGGCTCACATCAAGAATAACCGCTCTTGCCAGCACGATATCAAACGTGGTGACGCTGTTTGAGCCGTTCACATCGGCAGCAATAATCTTATAGGGGGTGCTCAAATTTTGGATGTTCAGTATCCTCCTCTGAATCAGAACCAAATCAAGCGTAGTGATGCCATTGTTTTCCGTTACATCATTATTCTTTGACGGAGTGACGGTATAATTCCCATCCTCGGGAACGCTGAGATTATAGATGCCGTCATTGCCGGTGGTCATCGAACCGGAATAACTGCCCGAATAGCTCACGGTAACGGTTGGAACCGCAGCTCCCGTTTCTGACACGATGCTGCCCGAAATTCCGACAAAGCACAGGGGAGTATAGACGCACACTCCGTTTTCACAGGAGTCAGCCGTGCAGGAGTTGTTGTCATTGCAATTGACAGGGGTGAATACGC
>DATLYB010000392.1:0-5429 GCA_035575215.1 Chitinophagales bacterium | reverse complement strand
TACGTGTGGGGAAATGTGCTGCCTGTGATGAAAAAGACTGATTTCAATCTTATCAATCTTGAAACCACGCTGACCAGAAGTGTCAAGCAGGTTTCAAAAACATTCAACTTCAAAGCCCTGCCCGACAGGGTGGAATGTCTGACGCTTGCCAACATTTCTGTCGTCAACTTAGCCAATAATCATATTTTGGATTACACTGAAGAAGGATTGCTGGAAACAATCGCCACGTTAAAACATCAGCACATCGAATACACGGGAGCGGGTTATAATTCTGCGGATGCAGAAAAAGCAGTTCGCCTGACCTGCAAGGAAATCAGCCTTGGAATTTTGGGGCTCACCGACAACGAGCCGGGATGGAAAGCGGGCAGGCATCATCCCGGTACCAATTATGTAGATATTGACAACGCTCATGACAGGGACGCGGCTTTGACAGCAATTCAAAATCTCAAACGCGAGGTAAACTGCTGCATCGTTTCCATCCATTGGGGACCGAATATGCGGATAAAACCTTCCAAGAAATTCATCGCATTCGCACATGCTATGATAGAACATGGTGCCGACATTATTCACGGGCACAGCGCGCATATTTTTCAGGGAATTGAAATTTATCGTGACAAGCTCATTCTCTATGATACGGGTGATTTCGTGGATGATTATTCTGTTGACCCTCTTCTTCGGAATGACCGCTCCTTCTTTTTCATTTGCTCTATCACCAAAGAAGGCATTCGCTCGCTTCAGCTCGTTCCGGTACTCATTGATAATTTCCAGGTTAACCTTGCTGCGGGCGAGGATTATCAATGGTGCATTCACCGTATGCAGCAGCTTTCAAAAGAATTTGGTACAGAAGTAAGCAACAGCGGTGAAGTGGTCTTCAGAAACCGTCTTGAAAGTGAAAAACCCGCTTCAGTCATTGAGTAACAAGGGTTACCCTCAGACTTCTCCCTTCGCGTAATTTTGATAGAAATATGCAATCGTTTCAATCCCCATCAAAAAGTTGAATACCCCGAAATGCTCATTGGGCGAGTGAATGGCATCCGAATCCAACCCGAAACCCATCAGGATTGATTTCAATCCCAACACTTCTTCAAACAGCGCGACAATCGGTATGCTGCCTCCGGTACGGGCAGGCAAAGGCTTTTTGCCGAAGCTCATCTCGTAAGCTTTTTCAGCAGCCTTGTATGCAACCGAAGCGGTGGACATCAGCACCGGGTTGCCCCCGTGATGCGGAAGCACTTTTACTTTCACCGAAGGCGGTGCAAGGGAAATGAAATGCTTCACAAACAGCTCCGTGATTTTTTCATGATTCTGGTTGGGCACCAGCCGCATGGAAATTTTAGCGAATGCCTTTGATGGCAGCACCGTTTTCGCGCCTTCACCGGTGTAGCCGCCCCACATTCCGTTTACATCCAGTGTGGGACGTATGGTTACGTGTTCCAAGGGCGTATATCCCGTTTCACCATGAAGGGCGGCAACGTCAAGATGCTTTTTGTATTCGGCTTCATCAAACGGAATCTGCGCCAACTGCCTGCGCTCTTCGACAGTCAGCTCCGCCACGTCATCATAAAATCCGGGAATGGCGATGCGGTTGTTTTTGTCTTTCAGCGAGGCAATCATCTCCGCGAGGATGTTGAGGGGATTCGCCACTGCACCGCCATACACGCCCGAATGCAGGTCGCGGTTAGGTCCCGTTACTTCCACCTCGTGATAGCTTAGACCCCTCAAGCCAATCGTAATGGAAGGCACGTCATTCGCCACCATGGAGGTGTCGGAAATCAGAATCACATCCGCCTTCAGCCGTTTCTTATTGGCACGAACGAAGTCACCAAGATTTTCCGAGCCCACCTCCTCCTCACCTTCAATCATGAATTTCACATTGCAAGGCAGCATGTTCAACTTCATCATCAGCTCAAATGCTTTCACGTGCATATACATCTGTCCCTTGTCGTCACAGGCGCCACGGGCGTAAATCTTGCTATCCTTCAGCACCGGCTCAAATGGAGGAGAATGCCACAACTCCAGCGGGTCGGGCGGCTGCACGTCATAATGTCCATACACCAGCACGGTCGGCAATGCGGGGTTAATGATTTTTTCCCCGTAAACAACGGGATACCCTTTTGTGGGGAACAATTCAACGTTTTCTGCTCCGGCTTGGAGCAGACGCGCTTTCACCCATTCGCCCGCCTTTATTACATCTTTTGCAAACCGCTTATCCGCGCTCACCGAAGGAATCCTGAGAACTTCAAATAATTCATCCAGAAAACGCTGCTTGTTTTGGGCGATGTAGTTTTTTACTTCCTGCATATAGATTTATTAAGTAATCGGTTGATTAGAATGGGAAGCTGATTCTAAAGTTGCTGCCGGTTGACCGATAAAATCAGTTTAACCGGTAGTCCAAGACGTGCTCCCAAATGTAGTATTATCGAACCAATTGAAGGAAAAAATTAAACGGATTTATTATGAAGTAAGCCTTTGGGGATTGTGAAATTGTTGCCGTTTAGGAAAATTCGTTATTCTCTTTTTTTGAACTTCTGCTCTTCTTCTCTGAAATATTTTCTGAGTAAGAAATTATGCTGCAATGCCTTCATATTCTCATTGAAGTTGTATGTTCCCCGTTGAAGGTTTTCGAGCTTCTTTTCCAGCGTACCCATCATCATCAACAATATCAAATAGCCGGTGCTGCCGATAATTATATTGATTATCGTCAGGTTATTTTGTTTTCATAACATAAGAATACAGAAAGACCAAGACTAACTAAAAAGAAAAGAACTGCCAAAACGGTAGCAATCCCTATCATGTGACCCCGGCAGGACTCGAACCTGCGACCAATAGCTTAGAAGGCTACTGCTCTAATCCACTGAGCTACGGGGCCTTTTTCAGAGTTTGAAATTTAGAGTTCGGGATTTCAAGTTTTATAAATTCAAAAATTCCAAACCAAACTTGCGGCAAATTTAAGAAACTAACCTCAGCGAACAGCCAGAAAGAGCGAGTGCGCGAAGATGGAATTAAATGACGGAAAACAAGTTCCAAGTGTCATCTTTATTTCCCTTCAATATCTTCAAGCGTGACTGCTTTCCTGTGTTGGGTATGCATAAAATCGCTTTTAGAACGTTGCATTTTAATCAACGCGATGGATTGCCTGAAAATAAACAGGGGCATACTCCAGATGGCTCGCCAGATTTCAGCAGGAGCATTTGAAATCAGCAGAACCAAAAAGATATTTCCGGTAAAAATCAAAATACCAAGCAGCAGGTAAAAGAAAAATGCCTTGCTGACAAAAAACGAGAAAAACATCATCAGCATCGAACTCAGCAGCAGGATAAAAAGGGGGGGTGAGCTGGTAATAAGGCCGAACAGCAATTGATTGCGGTTAAAGCCGAACAATCCTTTCCGGATAAAGGAAACGGTGTTGGGAAAATTTTCAAAATAAGAATAGAGCCATCGGCTGCGCTGGCGCTCCACCTGCCTGCCGGTAGAAATCTTTTCGTCATAGATAATGGCATCTTTTGCAAAAGCTATCTGCAAGCTCTTGTTCACAAGAAAATTCTGCAGAATTTTGTCTTCCGCCACAATCACGCGGTTCCTGCTCAGGCTTTGAGTTATTTTTTCCACTTTCAGATAGTCCCTGAAAAGAGCAGTTTCAACCGCCATGCCCGAGCCGGCTATCGTGGCTGATGCACCGAGAACATAAGGTACATACCGTTCCACGTAGTTTTTGTAAATCTCCCCGGTGGCGTCAGCGCAGGCATAAACTGTATCGAGATTTTTGGCGGTTCGCTGTCCTTGCACGGCTTTGAATCCGGCATTAAGGTAGTCATTCAGCACGGTTAAGAAATCAGTTTTGGCGAGGTTGTCAGTGTCAAAAATCACAACGGCATCATGAGTCCGCCTGAAATTTTCGATGGCGTGAATGATTGACTTTACTTTTGACGATAGCTTCTGTTGCGGCTTCAGCAGGATGACATTCGGATTTGAGAAATTAACTCCCGCCACATCGCAATCATCGGCAACAATGTAGATGAGATAAGCGGGATACGCCTGCTTCAGTAACGAATCCACCAAAGGTAAAGCGATTTGGATGTTCTGATATGCCGTAATGATACAGGCGAAATCATTTTTCCCGGCTGTTTTCTGAAGCGGTTTTTCTTTCACAATCAGGGACGCAATCACGGTAATAAACGGAAACACCAAATAAAAAAGCAGCAGCACGCAGATGAGAATGTAAAGAAGTTTTAAGCCAAGCATCGTTTATCGGATTTGCCGTGCGGAAATCGGGTGCGGGATTTTATTGAACAAATTCCAAATTACACCCTGCAGGAATGAACGGGCTAATGTGAATTCTCCTTTCAGGCAATACATCAGCACGTTTTTGGGGATGGTCACAAAAGCCAGGAACAAAGCGAACAGCATCAGGTTCAGCGTGCCGGCATTCCTGCGCATGAATAAGATGCGGTTTCGCGTCAGGTAGAAGGTTTTCATCGGGCTGAGTTTCCCAACTGAAACCGATTCTTTGTGATATACTTTTGCTTTCGGCTCATAGTAAATTTCAAACCCCGCTTTTCTGATTTGCTCGCACCAGTCGAGTTCTTCATAGTAAAGAAAAAAAAATTCAGGCATCATTCCCGCTTTGTCAATCGCTTCTCGCTTTACCATCATCGCTGCGCCATGCGCGTAGGGCGTTGGTTTGGGCTGGTCGTGCTGCCCCCGGTCTTTTTCAAACTGTCCGATGGTGGCATTGCGGGCTGTGCAGGGATTGACAGGAGTGTAACCGGCATACTGAATGATTTCCGGCTGCTCGAAATAATAAATTTTCGGGCTGATAACGCCTGCCTTTTTATTTTTTTCAAAAGCCATGAGCAGGGGTTCAATCACATCGGCAGACAATTCCGTGTCATTGTTTACAAAGAACAGATATTCGCCCTTGGATTCCCTGATGCCGAGATTATTTCCGCCCGCAAAGCCAAGATTGATTTTGCTGATAATGATTTTTGCTGAAGGAAAAACGGTGAGGATTTTAGCTGAAGGATTTTCCTGCGAGCCGTTGTCAACCACAATCATCTCAAAGTTCGGATAGGTCAGCTTCTTTACGCTGTTCAGCAAGGCACAGGTCATCTCCGCCTGATTAAAGTTGACGGTGATAATCGAAACAAGCGGATGTGACTTTGTTTGCATGCCTTCTGGAATAACCGGATACCTTGAGCCGGATGAAATACCGCTCTTGTTTTTGACAATACAAAATAACTACAAGGGGACGTGGCAAATCAATAATCAGCTATTGATTTTTGAAATGAGAGCCGGAAATGTTTTGAGAATAATTTTCAGGTCAAGCCAGAAGGAATGGCAGTCAGCATAGGTATTGTCAAGTATCACTCTTTCAGATACCGACATCTCCTCATTTCCCCTGCGTGATACCTGCCACAAGCCCGTAAGAC
>DATLYB010000391.1:0-5236 GCA_035575215.1 Chitinophagales bacterium | reverse complement strand
GGCCTTTGATACTCCGCAGCAACTGGAAGCCATGCGGGCGCGGATGAAGACGAAAGAAAATCCTGCCCCGCAATATGACCACCGCTCGCGCATGCTGATGACCAATTCGCTCACGATGACCAGCGGGGAGGTGGAGCAGCGAATCAAGGCAGGACAGCCCTACGTGATTCGGGCAAAGATGCCGGCTGAGGGCGATGTGCAATTTAAGGACTTGATTCGCGGGGAAGTCGCCTTCCTCGCTTCGCTGCTGGACGACAAGGTGCTGTTCAAGTCAGACGGAATGCCCACCTATCACCTTGCCAATGTGGTGGATGATTATCTGATGAAAATCACGCACGTGATTCGCGGAGAGGAGTGGCTGTCATCTACCCCGCTGCATGTTTTGCTTTACAAATTTTTCGGCTGGGAAAAGCAGATGCCTCAGTTTGCGCACCTGCCGCTGATTCTGCGTCCTGATGGCAACGGCAAACTGAGCAAGCGTGATGGCGACAGGCTGGGGTTTCCCGTATTCCCGCTCACCTGGAGGGATACCGAAACCGGTGAGGTGTCTAAAGGATTTCGCGAGCGGGGATTTCTTCCCGAGGCATTCGTGAACTTGCTGGCCATGCTGGGATGGAATCCCGGCACCGAGCAGGAAATTTTTTCAAAAGCAGAATTGGTTGAAGCGTTCTCGCTGGAGCGTATCGTAAAGTCGGGCGCCAGATTTGATTTCGAAAAGGCGAAGTGGTTCAACCAGCAATTTCTGCGAAAGAAATCGGGAGCCGAACTGGTGGAGATAGTGAAGCCGGTGCTGCTGGCGCACGGAGTGGAAAAAGAGGATGCCTTCATTGAAAAGTCATGCCGACTGCTGCTGGAGCGGGTAACGTTTGCCGAGGATTTTTGGGAACAGGGAAAATATCTCTTCACGCGTCCGGATGCCTACGATGAAAAAATCCTGAAGAAAAGATGGAAGCCGGACAGCGCTGAAATCTTTGAAAAGCTGATGGGAGAGTTGAACCGGCTTACTGATTTTTCAAGCCAGGCTATTGACAAAGCGGTTCATGATTTTGCAGCAGCCTACCGCTATCCTTTGAGCGATGTGCTGCCGGCTTTCAGAATCATGCTGACAGGTGTGTCACAGGGACCGTCCGTATTTGAAATTGCCGCATTGCTTGGGAAAGAGGAGGTGACAGCGCGGATGAAAACCGGTATGGAGCGATTTGGAAAGGTGCTTGCGAATGGCTAATTTGATATGAAATTGCAAAATCATCAATCTAAAATCACAAATTGAAATGCCCAAAAAGAAGTCAAAAACCGGAAAGCCGCAGCTTCACAAAGAGCTGGAGGGGTTTGAGATGTCCATCAATGAATTCGGAGAAATCAAGACCACGATGCCTATTGATAAAATCAATGAATTTCTGAACAGGCACGTTGACGACAAAAAATTCCGCGAGCGCTCAGACCGAGAGGAAATAAAGAAAGGGAAATTCCCCAGAAAAAAAAAATAATGCGCACTTTTTAAATCACACTCGCACGCAAACATTCATACCTAATCCGGGGCTGTAGCTCAGTTGGCAAGAGCGCTTCGTTCGCAACGAAGAGGCCGGGGGTTCGACTCCCCTCAGCTCCACCACCGGGGACATCTCAAGGAGATTTCAGAGTTGTCCGTTTTGTTTTGAGTTTTAATGTAGTATCGCCAGTGCGTTAGAAATACCCCCTCCAATTGATTATTGCCTTTGGATAAAATGCGTTTCTTCCTCGAAATCTCCTTTGCCGGAACCAACTACAGCGGCTGGCAGATTCAAAAGAATGCGCATTCTGTACAAGCGGAAATCAACAAGGCGCTTTCATCGCTTCTTTCAAACCAAATAAAAACAACAGGCTGCGGAAGAACGGATGCGGGCGTCCATGCCAAACAATTCTTTCTGCATTTTGACACGGACAGAAAGCCTCCCGATGATTTCATCTACAAGCTGAACAGGCTGCTTCCCGATGATATAGCCGCGCATCGCCTGATTCCGGTTGAGCCGCACGCCCGCAGCCGGCAGGATGCCACCGAGCGCACCTACCAGTATCATGTACATCTGAAGAAAGACCCGTTTCTGAAAGACTTCAGCTTTTATTTCCCCTTCGGCAATCCTGACATCCACAAAATGCAGGAGGCTGCCCGGCTGCTGAAAGCATTCAGGGATTTCAAGCCGCTCAGCAAAACCGATACGGTGGAGAAAACCACCCTTTGCAACATTTATTTCTCCGAATGGAAGAGAATTGACGAAAACCGGCTGTGCTATACCGTCACTGCCGACCATTTTCTGCGCGGGATGGTGCGGCTGATGGTGGGCGCCATGCTGATGATTGGAACGGATAAGATGAGCCTCGGAGAATTTTCATCCGTGATGAAGAAAAAAGAAAGATTCAGATACGTCATGGCAGTGCCGGGCTGCGGATTGAGTTTGGTGAGCGTGAGGTTTCCGTACTTGTAAAATCATTTATCCGAAAATAACAAACAACAAACGGAAATTCTCAAGCAAAGCCCATCATAAATCTATCCGCCATCTCTGATAAACTCATTCCCCCTCCCGTTTGTGCTATTTTTGATTTTCAGCATGGATACCATTTCTATTCCATCCACCGATATCAAAGGCAACATCTTCGACTGGACGCTGCTGAAGAAAATCCTGCGGCTGGCTGCGCCTTTCAGGAAGCAGTTTTACATAGCCACTTTTTTTGCGCTGTTCCTGGCAGCAATGGCGCCCGTGCGCCCGTGGATGATTCAGGTGACGGTGGACAAATACATCCTCCACTATCACTACAATGCCCTGATTTGGATGAGCCTGCTGATGGTGGCGCAGCTGATGGTGGAAACCGTTGCCCGCTATTATTTCAGCTATCTCACCAGCTGGCTGGGACAGTCGGTGATTAAAAACCTGCGTGTGCGCGTGTTCCGGCATGTGATTGGCTTGAAGCTGCAATTTTTCGACCGCACGCCCATCGGCACCGCCACCACCCGCACCATCAATGACGTGGAGACCATCAACGAAATTTTTTCCGAAGGCATCATCACCATCATCGCTGATTTGCTCACCATACTGACGATTATCGGAGTGATGGTATATACCGACTGGCGGCTGACGCTGGTGAGTCTCAGCACGTTCCCGGTTCTGCTGTACGCCACGTATGTCTTCAAGGAAAAAATCAAATCTTCATTTCAGGATGTGCGCAACCAGGTGGCGCGGATGAACGCTTTCCTTCAGGAGCACATCACCGGCATGCGCGTGATTCAGATTTTCACCGCTGAAAAAAACGAATTCGGGAAATTCAAAAAAATAAATGCCGAGCACAGGCGGGCGAATATCGAATCCATCTGGTATTTCTCCATTTTCTTCCCGCTGGTTGAAGTGGTGCTGGCAAGCGCGCTGGGCTTGCTGGTGTGGTATGGCGCCATTCGCGTGGTGCAGTATGAGACCACCATCGGCACGCTGATTTCCTTCATCCTGCTGCTGAACATGCTCTTCCGTCCGCTGCGGATGCTTGCCGATAAATTCAACACGCTGCAAATGGGCATTGTGGCAGCCGACAGGGTTTTCAGGCTGCTGGAACGGGAAGAGCGAATTGAAAATACAGGAACAAAGAAAGCCGTGCATCTCAAGGGAGAGGTGGAATACAAAGACGTTTGGTTTGCGTATGTGGAAGATGTGTATGTTCTGAAAAACATCAATTTCAAGCTGCAGCCAGGCAAAACGATGGCAATCGTGGGAGCCACCGGCTCGGGCAAAACCTCCATCGTCAATACGCTGAACCGCTTTTATGAAATCAGCAAGGGGCATATTTATATTGACGGAGTTGATTTGAAAGACTATGACGTATTCTCATTGCGTTCGCAAATCGGCATAGTGCTTCAGGACGTATTTCTGTTCTCCGGCTCCGTCATGGACAACATTACGCTGCGCAATGACCACATCAGCCGGGAAAAGGTGATTGCCGCATCAAAACTGGTTGGGGCGCATGAGTTCATCATGCGCCTGCCGGGGCAGTACGACTATAATGTGATGGAGCGGGGCGCCACGCTTTCGATGGGACAGCGGCAGCTGATTGCATTCATCCGCGCTCTGGTGTTCGACCCGAAAATTCTGATTCTTGACGAAGCCACCTCATCCATTGACACCGAAAGCGAGCAGCTGATACAGCGCGCCATTGAAACACTGGTGCGCGGACGAACTTCTATTATCATTGCTCACCGCCTTTCCACCATTCAGAAAGCTGACGTGATTATGGTGCTTGACCATGGCGAAATCAAAGAGATGGGAACGCATGAAGAGCTGCTTGAACTGGATGGTTATTACAAGAAGCTGTATGAGATGCAGTTCAAGAAAGGAGTAGTGGTGTAAGTTTTTGCATTAATCCAGGAGAAAATCTGCTTTTTTATTTCAACATTGACTATTACTTTTGACGCGCAGAAAATTTTCGGATACTGATGACTGATGCCGCGATTGAATTCCGCAATCAGCGAAAATTCCTTCAACATTTAAGAACTGATACCTGGTGGCTGGAATCCGTGCTGGTGGTTTCCGTGCTGCTGACTTTCATTGTTTACTCCTCCTGGGCTGCCTGGCAGGGTGAATATTACTGGTGGAGCGCAGGCGTGGAAGGGTTTGGCGGCTATCTTTCACCCTTTTATTCACCACCGCTGTTCATTGATGCCTCGATGCCGGGAGCAGCACCGCTTAGTCATGCCTGGTTGGGGGAATGGCCCTCCTGGTTGAAAGCAATCTGGCCGCCATTTTTACCCGCATCGCCCGCCTGGCTGATTTTGATTTTCCCGCTTTCATTCCGCTTCACGTGCTACTACTATCGTGGGGCATACTACAAAGCGTTTGCGGCTACTCCTCCTGCTTGTGCCGTGGGCGGCATTCCCCAAAAGCCATATAAAGGCGAAACGGGGTTGCTTATTTTTCAAAACCTCCACCGTTTTGCACTTTATTTCGCCATTATCTTCATTTTCATTCTGAGCTATGACGCAGTGCTTTCATTTTTCAGGGGCGGGCAATTCGGAGTCGGAGTAGGCAGCATCGTGCTGTTGCTGAATCCGATTTTCCTTGGCGCATATACATTCGGCTGCCACTCCTATCGCCACTTGATTGGCGGAGGACATGATTGCTTCAATTGCCAGGGTGGCCTCAACAAAATCAGATACACCGGCTATAAGCGTGTGACATGGCTGAATGAGCGGCACAAGTTTTTTGCGTGGCTCAGCCTT
>DATLYB010000390.1:0-14942 GCA_035575215.1 Chitinophagales bacterium | reverse complement strand
CCGTGCAGCCATTGGCATCGGTAACGGTTACGGAGAAAGGACCTGCTGACGTGCTGAGCAGGTCTTCCGAAATAGCACCGGCTGACCATTGGTAGGTGTAAGGCAGCGTGCCGCCTGTTACTCCTAAATCAATCGCACCATCACTCCAGCCATTGCAGGAAACGTTCCTTGTGGCATTTACAACGGATACGAGCGGTGCCGGTTCGAAAGTAAAGAATGACATCTTTTCATTGCATGTTCCGGTATTGTCAATAACAACAACATCTATGGGTCCGGGCGAAAGCCCGCTCACGGAGGGAGAAGAAGGGGCTCCATTCGACCAGTTGTAACTATATGGCGATTGTCCTCCGCTCACACTGATAGTAATAGCGCCATCGTTGGCACCGAAGCAAGATATATCCGAAGAATCTATCACGGTGATAATAATCGGATTGGTGGCGCTCACAGTGCCGGTGCCCGTAGCCGTGCAGCCGTTGAAGTCAGCTACGGTTACGTTGTAAGTTCCTGCCGGAAGCAGCACTGCAGTGGAGCCCACCTGCGGAGGAGTAGAGTTCCATGCATAATTGTAGGGGAATGTTCCTCCTGAAACAGCAGCCGTGGCGCTGCCGTCATTAGCACCGCTGCAACTCAGGTCGGTAGTGGTTACCGAAACGGTGATGGGGGCGGGGTCAACAAGGGTAGCAGAGGTTTGCAGGGTGCATCCATTGGCATCAGTGACGGTAACGGTGTAGGTTCCTGCAATGAGCCCTGTGTTTAAAGTATCCGTAGAGCCATTACTCCACAGGTAGGTAAATTGCGGCTGACCACCCGTAACATTCACTTCGGCAGCGCCATCGTTATACCCGTTGCAGGATGGGTTGGTCTTTACGGTGCTTGCGGCAAAAGTAAAGCTGGGATTTTCGTCAATGGTAAGCCGGAAGGTGCCTGTTGAATTTGCATTTTTCCCATCCACGACCACATAATAAACCCCCGTTCTGCACAGAGATTTTTGAATGAGCGACTGGGTGCCGCATCCGTCATCATTTGAATCATACACATTGCAATTGTTATCCAGCAGGTAAACATAGGTGTCAAATGTTGTGCTGGTGCCGCATACACTTACATTCACGCCAATGGGGCTGTTAATCGTGAATTTGTAAAACACATCATTACCGGGGCTGTTGGGCAGATTGTTGCTGTAACATTCGTTGCTGTTAAAATGATTGAGGGTGACTCCTGACGTAAGCGTTCCCAAATCAATGGCGCTGCTGCAATCCAAGCCGCTGGTGAACCGGTAAAAAGATTCAACCCGCACCTGATAAAAATTGTTACTCGGGCAATTGCCGGCAATAAATCCGTGGTTGTTCCACCGGCATGGCGGACCGGCAGCCCGGTAATCGAGATTGACCTGAAAGGGGTCGGCATCGCAAAAGTTGTCATCCCTTTCGCTGAACAAGCAGCCGAAAAGGGATGCCGAGAGGCAGCACGTGTTGGTTCCATCATACGTGCATCTGCTGTAACCATCATTTGTCTGGCAGTCGTTGGTCACAATGAGAAGGCTGCTGGGCAGTTGGTCAAAATCACCGGATTTTTCATCCTCCCATGCCTGCAGCTTTAAATCAAAAAACTGCGGCACCTGCGGACCGGGAAAGTTCGTGTTGAAAATATTTTGCACGGAAGGGTCCACGAGATAAACTTCCGGTCCTCCTGCGCTCATGGGTAAATCACCCGGCATGCATCCGCCTCCCTGCCAGCCGTTGCTCAGCAAATCAGGATTGGCACGCGCCCACACCTTCGCAGTGATTTCATCCACTTCCAGCGAAGGAATGTTCACATTGACAATTCCAGCAATAGCTCCGCCTATCGAGCCGCTGAGGTTAAAGTCATCCGATTGGTTGCTGGTAGGATGATAATCCACGCGCACTTCCGTGATGCGGACCTGCAGTTCCATGGGTCCGTC
This sequence comes from Chitinophagales bacterium, assembly GCA_035575215.1. Classification (GTDB taxonomy): domain Bacteria; phylum Bacteroidota; class Bacteroidia; order Chitinophagales; family CAIOSU01; genus DATLYB01. The sequence continues at coordinate 13,003 of DATLYB010000390.1, read as the reverse complement.
ATTAAATGTCTGCGCGGAAGCAATGTTGATGTAAACAAATGCAGAGAAGTACAAGAAAACTTTCGTGTAGCGTTTCATGCTGATTAGTTGATTTGAAAAAAAAAGGACGTAAAATTTAGAATTTTAAGTGACAATTCAAAGTATTCAAAGCTCAGAAATTTGGCGGAAAAAAGAACCTTTTACTTTCCGAATCTCAAGTCATATCTTTGCGACCGATTTTCAGAAAATTCTCAGCAAACATGGCTAACATCGGAAAAATTAAGCAGGTCATCGGTCCTGTGGTTGACGTGAGTTTTGAAGGAGGCGCCCTTCCCAATATCCTCAACAGTTTGAAGGTGAAAAAAGAAGATGGAGAGGTGCTGGTTCTCGAATGTCAGAAGCATCTGGGTGAAGACAGTGTGCGTACCATCGCGATGGACTCCACCAACGGCTTAACCCGCGGAATGGAAGTGGTTGACACGGGAGCGCCCATCTCCATGCCTGTTGGCGATGAAATTAAAGGCCGTCTGCTGAATGTAGTGGGAGAAGCTATAGACGGCATCGGTCCGGTCAAAACAAAAAGAAGTTATCCGATTCATCGCAGACCTCCGGTTTTTGAAGAGCTTACCACCGAGACGGAGGTGCTTTATACCGGGATTAAAGTGATTGATCTTATCGAGCCTTACGCCAAAGGCGGTAAAATCGGGCTTTTTGGAGGAGCGGGGGTAGGCAAGACCGTCATTATCATGGAGCTGATCAACAATATCGCCAAGAAATACTCAGGCATGTCGGTGTTTGCAGGAGTGGGTGAACGCACACGCGAGGGGAATGATTTGCTTCGCGAAATGATTGAATCAAACGTGATTAAATACGGCAAGGAATTCAAACACGGCATGGAGCAGGGTGACTGGGACCTCTCGAAAGTTGACCACAAGGAACTCAGCCAATCGCAGGCAACGCTGGTGTTCGGGCAGATGAATGAGCCGCCCGGAGCACGCGCACGAGTGGCACTATCAGGATTGACTGTTGCCGAATATTTCCGCGATGGCGATGTAAACGACCCCAGCGGAAAAGATATCCTGTTCTTTATTGACAACATCTTTCGCTTTACGCAGGCAGGTTCGGAAGTATCTGCGCTTTTGGGGCGCATGCCTTCAGCTGTAGGTTACCAGCCCACCCTTGCCACGGAGATGGGATTGATGCAGGAGCGCATCACTTCGACAAAGCGCGGCTCCATCACTTCCGTGCAGGCTGTTTATGTTCCGGCTGACGACCTCACCGACCCGGCACCCGCCACTACCTTCTCTCACCTGGATGCCACTACCGTGCTAAGCCGAAAGATTGCCGAGTTGGGGATTTATCCAGCTGTTGACCCGCTGGATTCCACATCGAGAATTCTCACTCCGCAGGTTGTAGGCGAAGCCCATTATAACTGTGCGCAGCGGGTGAAAGCGATTTTGCAGCGTTATAAGGAATTGCAGGACATCATCGCCATTCTCGGCATGGAGGAATTATCGGAAGAAGACAAGCAGGTGGTGCATCGCGCAAGGCGCGTTCAACGATTTTTGTCGCAGCCGTTCCACGTTGCCGAGCAGTTCACCGGATTGAAGGGATGTCTTGTTTCGATTGAGGAAACCATCCGCGGGTTCACCATGATAATGGATGGCGAAGTGGATGAATATCCCGAAGCTGCCTTTAACCTGGTGGGTACGATTGATGAAGCCATTGAGAAAGGAAAGAAGATGTTGGCGGAATCGCGTTAGTTCGATGATTTGCCGGTTCGGTGTTCTAAATTCATTCATCCGAATTCTCGAATCAGCAAATTTTCGTTCACCTCATCGGATTATGAATCAACAAAAGAATTGAATCAAAATGCATTTGGAAATCCTCACCCCTGAAAAAAAACTCTTTGATGGCGAAGTGACCGGAGTCAAGCTGCCTGGTGCGCTTGGCTCGTTTGAGATTCTCAACAATCACGCCCCCATCATCTCGGCTCTCGTGAAAGGCGAGGTGCGTATCAAGGGCTCGCAAGGCCCCCAGACTTTCAAAATCAATTCAGGTTTTGTCGAATGCCTGAATAATGAGGTGACGGTGCTGGTGGAAGGGGTGGTTAATGAATAACTGTCTGTCGCTTACTTTTCCAACCTTGTAAGCTCTGTGCGGGCTTCCAGTTTGTCGCCTTTGTAGGATTCCGTCCTGACCACTCCCACGTTCTTTGCAATCCATTCTACAGCCCTTCGTTCAATCTTGATTCCGAATTTCGTTTCGATGTTGTAGGATATTTTAAAGCAATCGAACGTGCCTGCCGGAGTGGTAACGCTTTCGGTTCCCTCTACCTTCCTGTCGGATATCAGCACGCGCATGTTCATGATGTTTATGCCGCCCATGCCGATGCTGATTTTGATTTCTCCGTCAGGAAGAGTTTGCCCGGCTCTCATGGATGACGGATAGTCGAGCGCATTGCCTTCAACAGTGGCTTCCATGTTCCTGTAGTTTTTCATCGCCTCCTCGTCAATGAAATAGGACATGTCAATTTTAAACACACCCTCTTCACAACTCACTTTGTATTCTTTCGGCTCCATCGCTTTTCCTTTAGCACTGAAGCTTTCCATTTTTACAGTCAGCTCCACTTTATTTTCCTGTACGTTTTTTTCAAGAACTGTTTGCTTCACGCTTGAGGTCACCTTGCCCTTGGCGTCATAGCTGGTCATTTCAAAATGAGCGCCTTGTTCCATCGGGAAAAAAGGCTCGCATTCCTGTGCTGATAAGTGCAGTGTAACCGCCAGAATCAGAAAGGGAAAGAATGTAAATAGCTTCATGCGTATTAATTTAAGTCAGAAAGAGGCAGAAGTGAAATTATAAAAAAGCGGATGATTTCACAAAAGCGCAATGATGAACTGAATCAGCGCAGCGATGGCAAGAATCACCACTATCCATTTATAAACGGCAAGACTGTTATTTTGGGCTTTGTCCACCATGCAGATTAAACGTTTATTCGGTAATTAAGAGTATGCGAAAGAGGATGATTAAATTTAGCGGTGAAAAATAGTCAATGATGAAACATCTTTACGTCACCGCGCTCATGATTTTGTTAACATTTCCTGCCCTCGCTCAAAAAAAGGCTGAAAAAAGCTACTATGAAAAGGCGCTTTCTGAAATCGAATCCGAAAATTATGAAGGAGCCATAGCCGACCTTAACAAAGCCATAGCCGCAGATTCGCTCCATGATGCCGCTTATTTCAAAAGAGGTTTCGTGAAGGCAATGCTGCTCGACCACCAGGGCGCCCTTGACGATTTTAATAGAGCAATTAAAATCAATCCGGATGATGCACAGTACTACTCTGAGCGAGGTGTTGCAAAGATGCATCTGAAAGACAGGGAAGGCGCATGTGCCGACTGGAAAAAAGCTTCGTCAATGGGCTTCCAGCCCGCAGAAGAACTCGCTTACGAATATTGCGAATGATGCCAAAGATGCTGTCGTTTGTTGCTTTGCTGCTTTTATGTTTTTCGGTTGCCGCTCAGGAAAAACGTGAGGAGTATCAATCCCCGCTGTTTGGAAGAATTAACATTATCAAGCTCAGCCCAGATAACCAAATGGTGGCGGCATCAGACACAGCAGGGTATGTTTTCTTCTGGAACCGGAACGGCAGTTTAAGGAAAATCCTGCGCGCTCATGACTCGAACCTCACAGACCTGGCTTTTTCACCGGACGGAAATTATTTTGCAACTTCCTCTATTAACCATCGAATTTTTATCTGGGAATTCGCCACAGGAGCAAAGGTTGCCGCAATTGAGTCGGAAGCTCTTACCCTTTCGTTTAGTCCGGATGGCGATGATGTGTATTTTACAAACAGCAAAGGCATCCACAAGGCATCATTGAAAGAGAAGAACGCGCCATTGACCAAGGTGTATGCGGCACAGCCTCCATTGCTTGGTGCAGATGAGGCGGATGATTACAAGCACCTGGCGGCTGCGCAAAGAAATACCCTTGGCATTTTCACGATTGCCGAGGGAGAAAAAGTCGCTGAGGCAGGCGCTTGTGAAGATATTTCGGGTGTGGAGATGAAGGGGAAATTGATATGTTGCCAATGTGCAAACGGAAATATTGAATTATATGAGTTGCACGGGGGCAGCCTGGAAAAATACGGAAACGCTTACTTCCCGCTTGCAAAAGATTCAAAATTCATGATTACCGATGATAAAAATGTTTTGATTGCAAATAACGGAAAGGTTGTTCGATGGAATCCGCCATCCGGAAAATTTTTTGAAATTGAGGGATTGCCGGCTAAAGTCACTTCTTTAGGGTATGGTGATAACGGAATTGTTTATGCCGGAGATAACAAGGGAAAGATAACATCGTTTCAGGCGGAAAAAACGGCAGAGGCTGATGCGGCTTCTGAATGGAATCTTTCAGCAATGGAGGAGTTGCAAGAGGATGCGGGCATTGCAGTGGAAATGACAAACACCGGCATTCCCAAATCCGTCAACGGACGTCCGGTGCAGGTGCAGCAGCCGGTGGAGGTCAGCTCAGCTTCGCTCGATATTTACCTGTGGGATGATGAGCATGAGGATGGTGACACCGTTTCGCTGAATCTTAACGGCAAGTGGATTTTGCAGAATTTCATGGTCACTTCAGAAAAGAAAAAATTAACCGTTACCCTTGCAGCCGGCACACCTAATTATCTGATGCTGTATGCGCACAACCTCGGCAAGTTCCCTCCCAACACAGCGGTGATTTCCTTTCATGACGGGAAATCCGAGAAACGCCTCACGCTTGAATCCGATTTGAAACATTGCGATGCGGTGAGCTTCCTGCTAAAGAAGTGATGGAAACGTCATCCTCGATATTGTCGTCCGCAATTTTTGATTTCAGCGGGAAAGGGGCAAAGCTGAAATCAGCCGTTTATGTTTTACTGCTTGTTACGCTGCTTGTGCTGCCGCTTTCTGTTGAAATACCAATAATCAAAACCACACGCTGGAACTTTCCGCTGGAACTGCTGGTGCCGCTGCTTGCGGCAGCAGCGGCAGTCGGAATGATTTTGCTGCGGAATGAATTGCGTTTCACATTCAGCGATGCCGCAGCAGTTCTTTTTCTGGCTGGAGCGGGAATCTCAGCCGTTTTTTCAAGAATTCCGGTTTATTCATTCAAGGCATTGGTTGTCCTTTCGTCTTATGCCGTGGCGTTATATTTTGGATTGCGATTGCTGAATCTGACTCAGTTGCAGTGGCGTCTGGTGTGGCGCGTCATGGCTGTTTCATTCGGAATTTTGATGATTTACACGCTGGTGCGGTATTCCCAGTTGGGTATTCACCGCCAGCATAGCTATGAGATGTCGCTGCCTTTTGTTCCCGGTCATACGCTGCTTATCGCCATCGGCTTTCCGGCATTTCTTTTCTCGCTGAATGAGTTGCTGCGGAAAATTGATTTGAAATTCAACGTGCCGTTTGTCACCCTCTTTGTTTTCACCGTTGCCGTTTCCTATTCGAGGATTTACTGGGTGCTCCTTGTGCTGTTTTCGTTCACGCTGGTTTTTTATTATTTCAAAACACTTCGGCTTCCGATGCTGCTCGCTGCGGGCTTCTTAATCCCGGCAGGCGGAATCATCTACCACAGGATTGACGAAAAACGTAACCGGGAGGGTGCCTGGAACGACCCTGACGACCACAACTCCCTGTTCGTACAATTCCAATCCATTTTTGTATGGCATAAAAACGAATCGAACATCGAGCGGAGCAACCGGTGGAAGGTGGCGAAGGAAATTTTCAGGCTGCATCCCCTGACCGGCTCCGGGCTGAACACCTATCCGGAGGTGTATTTCTGGTACAAAGACCGGGCAGCGATTGAAGAAACGAACCTTAGCTGCAGCCGCATGAATGCCCATCAGCTTTACATCGGCTGGCTTTCTGAAATGGGCGTCATCGGATTTGCCGGTGGAATCATCTTGCTGCTTGCATTTTTTTTGAATGTGATAAACCTGCGCGGCTCACCGCATTTTGTATATGCGCTGCTGCTGTTTTTGAATTTCGTCCTGCTTGGGCTAATCGAAGATTTCACCACGCTGGAGAAAATCATGGGAGTGTTTTGGGTGGCAACGGGGTTTGGGCATTATTTGAGCAGGAATCCAGATGATTGCAGATAGTTCATACATTGCTCTCTTCTACAACATAAAGCGGCCTTTTCCGAACATTATTGTATATTCTGCCTATATATTCACCTATTATACCAATTGCTAAAAGCTGAATGCCTCCTATAAACATAGTGCTGATTATCAGAGAAGTCCATCCTGTTATTACCCGGTGAAGCACAAACATCGAATAAAGAGCATACAAAATCACAATAAATGCAAAGCCGGATACTATGAATCCGAGAATGGTTGCCAGTTTCAGCGGCATGTCTGAAAATGCTGTAATGCCGTCTAAAGCAAATCGAATCATTTTCCGCAATGTATAGTTTGACCTTCCGAACTTTCTTTTTTCTCTTTCGAATTCTACGAAGGTTTGTTTGAAACCAACCCACGCGACTTGCCCTCTGAGGAATTTGTTTGATTCAGGCATCGCATTTAAACAGTCCACAACCTGTCTGTCAATTAATCTGAAATCCCCGGTATCAAGGGGAATATCAATCGAAGATAACTTCCGAACAATCCTGTAAAATAATTTAGCTGTGATTTTTTTCAGGATACCTTCTCCCCGTCTGCTCGTTCTTTTTGCATAAACGACCTTAAAGCCTTGCTTCCATTTTTCAACCATGACAGAAATAAGTTCAGGGGGGTCTTGTAAATCTCCATCCATAATTACGATAATACTTCCTGACGCATGACGCAGCCCTGCAGTCAGAGCTATTTGGTGGCCAAAATTTCTGCTGAAACTCAGATATTTAACTTTATCATTTTTACCCGAAATTTCTTTAACAATTTGTAATGTTGAATCCATGCTGCCATCATTTATAAATACGATTTCATAATCCGCATTTATTTTTCCAAGTGAAGAAATTAATCTTTCATAAAGCATGTAAATATTCTTCTCCTCATTATAGAGGGGAATTACAACGCTAATTTTAATTTTTGCATTCATAGACTTCTATAATGCTGTAAGTTTTCAGATTGCGGTTTTCCTCCAAAACTTTAATTTTATATAACTCCTCTATGTTTTTCTTCACGTCAGGCTGAAATGCCATTACGGTATCTCCAATGTTTAATTTATTGTAATCAGCGAATTCAATCTGAACTCCCCGGTCTTTTAACAGCTGAACATAAAAAAGAGCAGACGTCCGGTTCCTCTCATAGCAAACCCTATGATTATTTAAATTCTTTTTGCCTTTCAGGGCTTTTTGGAGAGTTCTGGTTAAAGGGTATTCTTCTATATAGTCCGGTTCCTGGGGTAAATAAACCTTGTTAATTATATTAGAATACGGAATAACAAATACCAGGAATGAAAATGTCAAAGGAAACACGTTTGCGCGGAGATTAGTGGCGAATGCAGGACTGCTTGAAAAAAAGTCAAACCAATACCATAAAAAAATTGCAACCAGAACTGATAACAGTGGAAACATGGGCGCATCATACCAGTACAGGCGGGATTGTCCGCTCGAAATAACAAAAAAATAAACGAGAATAAGCATTGCAAGATATACGGACAGATTATTGATAATGGGCTTTTTATGAAAAAAACCAAAAAGCAGGCCTACCGGTGCGAACAGATACCATGGTATAAACTTGGAATCAATGATATTAAAGAAATAAAACCAATAACGTTGCCGGTGTCCTTCCAAGGTATTAAAATATCTTCCTCCCAATTCATTCTGAGCTACGGCTTTCAAATAACCTGGATTATAATACTCCCTCAGGAGATAGTAGCCCCCTGCTGTTAGGACAACCAATAATAAACCCCTATAAACATGACGATTCTTTAACAATTCCAGCATTTTTTTTCGATAAAAAACATACAACACTAATGCAGGGGTAAACAGCAATCCAGCTACTCCTTTAGTAAGTATGGCAAGCATCAAAGTCAAAAAAGTCAAATAGAGATACTTTGTTTTACCAGTTTCGATGAAAATGAAAAAAAGCAATACATACAATGTTGTGTTCAAAATCAACAAAGCATCATAGTCTCCGGTCCTCGAAACATGGACATCAATATATCCACCGGTAGTAACCAACACTAGCACCGAAAGCATGCCCAACCAATAGCTTTTCAAAAAATATTGGCTGAATAGCAACAATGCCAGGCAGGTAAGCAAAGCTGCTAATGCTGCAGGCAGCCTGATGGCAAGCTCGCCATTGCCAAATAACCTGATGCACAACACTTGCAGCCAAATCATTAAAGGAGGTTTAGTGTTCCACATATCAGGACTGCCCTGAAAATATGTAACTAAATAATCAGCGTTTTTATGCATCTCATAAGCATTCATGGCGAGCCTTGATTCATCCCATAGCCGGATGGGAAGGTTTTCCAAATGAAGAAACAAAGGGAAATAAACAACTCCACTAAATAAGAATGCTTTCAAAATAGATTTCGGTCGTTCCTTCATCTTTACGGAATCAGATTTTCAATTCAAGTTTTAGAATTTTCTATAAAATTCATCTAGTAGTGATGAAACTGTTTCCATTGAATATTTTTCTTCAATAAGCTTCCTGGCTTTGTTTCCGATTTTTGAAAGCATCTCTCTATTCTCAATGCACCACGAAATTTTCTTCATAAATTCATCGGGCGTGTCGGCAATTAAAATGTTTTCTCCATCTGTGTAATCAATCCCTGCTGCTGCAATGGAAGTTGCGATGATTGCTTTCCCCAGCGCCATGCCCTCAATGATTTTTACGCGGATGCCGCTGCCGGAAAGGAGCGGCACTACCATGATGTCTTTTGTCCGCATGAAGCGAACCGGCTCTGCAACTGCATCCGCAACAATCAAATTTTCATTCTGCATCCTGAAAAACTTCTCAGGCATTTTTCTTCCGGCAATGTGAAATTTCAGCCGCGGATACATTTTGCAGAGCTGCTTCCATGCCGTCTCCAGAAACCAACTCATCCCGATTTGATTCGGAATCCAGTCCATGGCGCCAAGATGAAACAAGGATGGAAGCGCATCATTAGCCGGAGGCGCCACAGGATATTTTAACAAATCAACTCCGGGCGGAATATTGACGATTGGAACTGTGGTGTTCAATGCTTTCAGCTTGCCGCAGTCGGCTGATGAGATGGTGATGATACCATCTGCTTTGCGGTGCGCATGCTCCTCAAAAATTTTCAGCCGTTTTGCGAGCAGTCTGAAATACCATTTTTTCAGAAGATTGCTTTCGGCTTTTGACGTGCTGTCCCACACTTCATGCTCCATGTTGTGCAAGCGCAAAATGATTTTTGCCCCGGAATGCTGCCGGATAATTTTTTCATACACGAACGGAAAGACGGTTTCAAGCTGAATCATCTCGAAACGATTTTCCTTCAGAATTGAAACCAGCTTCCGGGCGAATGCTTCAGAAAAGAAACGTTCGGCATGATAGGATTGGGATGAAAAAAGATTCAAAAAAGCCCGGTGAGGCTTCAGCCGTAAGTCAACGGGAGCAAAATACAGTTTCACTTTCTTCCGCACGTCATCCGGAAAATCATTTTCACTGGCGCCATGCTTGAAGGAAACCATGCTGAGCACTGTGACGTCATAGCCGTTCTTCATCATCGCGCGCGTCATGCTGCCCATGGCAATCGCGCCCCCGTCAGCAGAAGGGAAGGGAGGCTTATTGCAGATTTGAAGAATCTTCATGGATGATTTTACCGCTTGATAAAAGCGAATAGAAAAAAGCTATAAACGTGGCGCCCGCCTGCGTTTCAAGCGTGTCTTCCACCAGCATCGCCAGCATCACGATAATCAGAAAAGTCACAAATAAATAATTGGCATAACCGCGTTCATAAAAAAGAGGCACTAGCAGCGCTGCCAGCAGCCATACGACTCCCGTAGCGCCCAGCGCAACTGCGGTGGACAGATACTGATTGTGCGTCTTCAAGCGATGCTTCACGTCCAACGGAGTTTTTATAATTTCATACTGCTTTTCAAGCGATGCCTTCACGCTTCCGGTGCCATGTCCAATTGCAATCTTTTCAAGAAAGGCATTCCATCCCGCCCGCCAGAACTCAAATCGCTGCATCACCGAATTGCCCTGGGGATTGTTGCCGATTCGGTAATTGTAAATTGACCATATTGTTTCGTACAGCCTGTCTTCGAGGTTCTTCCCATCCATGTAGCGGACGTTGGCGATGCTGTTTTCAACTGCCCGCACCTCCCCATCGGTCAGCCGGTTCACTCCGCTGGCATCTTTTCTGTATCCTTTCGAAGTGAGAAACCGGATGAGCGTTGCGGAAAGCGGGTTTCCATTTTTATCATTGCCGTTAAGCGCAAGACCGCTTCTGCGGCTCCACGCTTCATTCAACTCCTCCCAGGCAATGTATCGCCATGTGTAGTTTCCGTTTTCGATGTCCCTGCGTTCGGGGTAGTGCCGATACCGCTCTCCGTTTTCCGTCACTTCACTGGAAGGCAGCGGCTGGACAGCAGTGTCTCCGAAAAACTTTTTCATCGTTGAATAAACAAACAAGAATGAAACGACCGGGAGAACAATCATCATGGCGATTAACGAAAACTTCAGCCAGCTTTTTTTCATCCGCGCGGCAAAATAATACAATGAGAAAAAAAGCGCTCCTGCAAACGTGACGATTCCGGTTTCATACTGCCAGTTGAAAATAAAAATGGCCAGCCAGCTTGCCGAAATGACGGCAGTCAGACGCACCCACCGGTTAAAAACTTTCTCTATTATCAGATACATCAGTATAAAAAATGAAAAGCACACCATCATGCTGAAGCGAATGGGAGATATGAATAGCCACTCATGGTTAATGGATACTGCAATTGTATTTACAAGCACGCTTGCTACAAAAGCTAAAAGAAGAAATGAAAAGTTTTTTCCGGAAACCGCAGGCATGCCGGACAGGATGAAAGGAAGAATAAGCAGCGGCAGTTTCACGCGCAGGTCGGCTAATCCGGATGGGAGGTCGCTTGTGAAAGCTATGCCTGTCAGATGCAGCACATAGAATGATGAAAGCAGCAAAGCGGGTTTGTTGTTCCAAAACCGTATGAATTTTTCGCCATAGTTTCCGCTGAGCAGCCAGCCGGCAGCAAGAATGAATTGCGAAACGCTCATGAGGAACATCGAAAATGGCAGGGCAGCAGCCAGTAAAGCCAGACCGATGAGGTAAATTTTTTTGGAAAAGATTTTACGTGTCACTGAAAAGATTTCGCTTTCAGCGCTTTTTGTTATTCACGGGATACCACGTTCTGTCTGCCAGCAGCTTGATGGAGCCGGTAAATGATTTGTAGGGTATTTTCCTCCACTCCCAGGGGGCAATCATGGAGATAATATAAGAGCCGTCATCCTTTTCATACATGTGATAGACCTCGCCAATCACCGGAACGAAGTTGATGTCTGCCTCATACACCTGCTGCGAAAATGCCACCCGCTCTTTGATGTGCCTGGCTTGCTTCAGCAGCAGTTCCAATTGTTCGCGGATTTCATTGAGCTGCATCTCAGCCTGCTCCTCCACTATGGCAAGGGATGAGCCGATGATTCCCTTTCTTTCAATCGGTGAAATCACTGCGCTGCCCACCGTGTGCGGATAAGGCAAGGTATGGGGAGATGAGGCGACCTTATCCTTGTCAACCGGGTTGTGAATTTTTTTGAGGGATTTTTTCCTTGCCACCAGATGATTTTTACCGTCACAAAAATAGGGGGTTTACCGTCATTGAGGAAAAGCTCGTACAGGGGAGAAAAAAAATACAGAAATCTGCGAGTACAACGGAATTCACCGGATACACAACAGAAGAGTTTGCATTTCTACTTGTTGAGGAACTGCAATTTTGAAAAATTTAACTTGCATCAAAAAAAGCAGGATGGCTTCCTCCAAAATGTACTATTCCGACTATCTGCAGTTAAATAAAATTCTGCATGCCCAGACTCCCGAAAGCGGCAAGCGTAAAACTTCCGCGCATGACGAGATGCTGTTCATCATCACGCATCAGGCGTATGAACTGTGGTTCAAGCAAATCATCCATGAGTTGAATTCGGTGCGGGAGATTTTCAGAAATCCGATTAACGACAACTCTCCTGCCATGCAAATCGCGGTGCACCGGCTTAAACGCATCGTCACTATCCTCGGCATTGCGGTGGAGCAAATCAACGTCATGGAAACGATGACACCGCTCGACTTTCTTGACTTCAGAGACCTGCTGCGCCCCGCCTCGGGGTTTCAAAGCATCCAGTTTAAAATAATTGAAGCTCTTATGGGACTGAAAATGAAAGACCGCCATGCCGGCAACTATTATATCTCCCAGCTTCGCAAAGAGGATATGCAAAAAATCATGCTGGCGGAAAAAGAAAAATCATTGCTCGATGCAATCAATGCGTGGCTGGAGCGGATGCCTTTTTTCAGAGTGAAGGAATTTTGGCCGGATTATAAACCAGTAACCGGGAATGATTTGAAGAATCACGTTTTTTGGAAGGAGTACCGGAAAGTTTATCAGCAAAGCCTTTTGAAAGAGGAATGGGACAACATTAATGCCTTTGATGAAGTTTTCTTCAGCAGAAATTCAGACAATGTCCGGAAGTTTAGCGCCAAAGCCTGCCGCTCGGCATTGTTCATCATGTTGTACCGCGATTATCCGCTGCTGCAACTGCCGTTTCAGCTGCTGAACACGCTGCTCGACATTGACGAGATGCTTGCCACCTGGCGCTACCGCCACATGAACATGGTGCATCGCATGATTGGAATGCGCGTGGGCACGGGCGGCAGCAGCGGAAAAGAGTACCTGCGGGGCGCTCTTGAAAAACATTACATATTCGGAGAGATTGCCGACCTCTCCACTTTTTTGATTGAGAGAAGGCGGCTTCCCAAATTATCAACAGTATTAGAAAAGCACCTCAGTTTTGTCTGATATGCGAATTCTATTTTTGCCTCAAACTTTTTCCATGAAAAACAAATC
>DATLYB010000389.1:0-10379 GCA_035575215.1 Chitinophagales bacterium | reverse complement strand
CGACTTGTATGTGCGTGTTACTATTGCGAAGCATCCGCTGTATGAACGGCAGGGCGATAATTTGATTCAGACGCTGCCCGTTGACTTATATACTGCCGTGCTGGGCGGAAAGGCAGAAGTTTCCACCTTCACCGGCAAAGTGAAGATTTCAATCCCTCCGGGAACGCAAAATGGAAAAATTCTGCGGCTGAAAAGAAAAGGAATGCCTGTGTATGGGCAGCACAATGAATTCGGTGATATGCTGGTTAAAATTCAGGTGAAGATTCCGGAACGCCTGACACCGGAGGAAAAAGAGTTGTTTGAGCGCCTGAGAACATTGGCAGTGAAAAAAACAACGAGCTATGCTTGAAATTGGTAAACGGCATCGGTAATCGGTGGATTGGGCTGATTGCCATGATGAGATAAAAACATGTTTCAATTAAATATACAATGGAACTCAGCATCTATTCACAGGACATAAGAGATGACGCCTTCGAGGAGTTCATGGACAGCGTGTTTGAGCGCGAACTGAATCACTTTGCCAGCGAACTGCTCAGCATGGGCTTCCATGACATCAACCAGATTGAGCAGTCCATCCACCGTGCCATCATGGTGTGCCGCACGGCTTCCATCCCCGTGCGCGGGAATTTCAGGTCGGTATTTGTATGCACCGAAAGCGTCATCGTGAGAGACTGGCGGCTTTCAGATATGGCAATGAAGCTTGCCATCATCAATGCTGACGCAGGCAATCCGCTGGCGGCAAGAGTGCAGGTGGAGCTAATCAAAGGAAGTTGACGTCAAAGGATTAACTTTAATTTTATGTCAATGAAGTGGTCGTTATATCTCGGCAAAGTAGCAGGCATCAAAATGTATGTCCATTGGACTTTTTTCGTCCTGATAGGCTGGATATTCATCATGCATTATCAGATGGGGCATGGCGTATATGCCGCTCTGACGGGCGTGGCGTTCATCCTTGCCTTGTTCGGATGCGTCACGCTGCACGAATTTGGGCACGCGCTTACCGCCAGGCGCTTTAAAATTGTTACGAAAAGCATCACGCTGCTGCCCATTGGCGGGCTGGCGCAGTTGGAGCGCATGCCTGAGAAGCCGGTGCAGGAGTTGCTGGTGGCAATCGCTGGTCCGCTGGTCAACGTTTCCATTGCAGTCGTTTTGTTTTTTTACCTCGCCATAGCTGGCAGCCTTCCATCGCTTGAACAAATGCAGCCGATGACTGAATCCGGCTTTTGGGTGAATTTGTTTTCGGCAAACGTGGTGCTTGCGCTTTTCAATATGATTCCGGCTTTTCCGATGGATGGCGGGCGTGTGCTGCGCGCCTTGCTTTCATTCCGGCTTGACAGGGGCACAGCCACAAAAATCGCAGCAGGCATCGGGCAGTTGCTCGCCATTGCATTTGTTTTTTTAGGATTCTTTTTCAACATCTGGCTGGTGTTTATCGGAGTGTTTATCTACCTGGGTGCGGGAGCCGAAGCGGCATTTGAAACCGCCAAATCTGCCCTTGCCGGTCATACGGTGCGCGATGTGCTGATGCGGAAATTCACGCGGCTGCAGCCGGATGATACGCTGGAAAAAGCCGTGCAGGCGTTGCTCAACGGGCAGGAACGTGATTTTGTGGTGACGGAAAACGGCAAGGTGGTAGGCATCCTCACGCGTAACGAATTGGTGAAAGGGCTTTCGGAATACGGAAAGACTTCACCTGTGGAGGGTGTGATGCGGAAAGATTTTGTGACGTTGCATCCTGACATGAATTTGCAAAACGTGTATCAGAAAATCGTGATGAGCGGATGCTCAGTGGCTCCGGTGTTTGAACACAACGTGCTGGTCGGCATCGTGGACAAGGAGAACATGGATGAAATCCTGATGGTGAAGGAGGCGCTGCGGGAAAGTCAGGAATAATAATTACGTTTCCAGTTTAGAGTTTGAGCAGCCGTAAACAAGTAACTATATGTCCTGTGTGTCTATGTGTTTTTAGAACATCCTGCTCAGCATTGATTTTCGCAGCTTGAGAATCCTCAGCAGGGTGGATGGTTCTTTAAAGACAAATATCTTGATGATATTTATCCAGATGGAAGTCATCAGCATGGTAAGCGCAATAACGGAGAGGGTGAACTGATAACTGTAGTCTCCGATTAGATGCAGACGGTAACCCACCGCAGTAAGCACGAAACTGAATTCGCCAATTTGTGAAAGCAAGGCACCGGCATAAATGCTGTTTCTCCAATTAACCCCCATCAACTTGAAGATGAGACTGTTTATCAAACTGTTTATTAAAAATACCAGCACCAGCACACCTAAAATGATATTTAAATTTTCCACGAGGAAGTTCAAATCGAGCATCAGTCCCACGGAAACAAAAAACAATGCCATGAAAAAAACCTGAAAGGGCATCAGGCTTTGCTGAAGCCAGTGCGTGGCTTTTGCCTGAGAAACGAGCACGCCAGCAAGGAATGCGCCCAACGCTGCTGACAATCCGAAAAAAGAGGTGGCTAACGAAAATCCGAAGCAAAGGAACAGCCCTGCAAAAACCTGCAATTCATGTTCTTGCTGAAGCTCTTTAGGGAAAGGTAGCTTCAACTCGCTTTTTTTAACTACCAGCCGCAGGAAGAGCAGGATTAAAATTCCACCGGCTGAGGTAATTGCCAATTCATACGTTTTCAGTTCACGGCTTCCCATGAAATTCAGGAATACGAGCATCGGCACGATGATAATATCTTGTATGAGGAGGATGGCGGAAACCAGTTGACCGAGGTCAGTATTCAGTTCGTTGTTTTCCCGCAGATACCGGAATATCACCGCGGAGCTGCTCAGGCTAATCACGAAGCTTAGCAGAATGACTACCGCCAGGCTCCATTTCATGAAAAAACCCAGCAGGCTGATAAACAAGAGACTCAGTGCCACCTGCATGATAGCTCCCATCAGCGGCTTCTTGAAATTTTTGGCAAGCGTAGGAACGGAAATCTCTGTGCCGACAAAGAACAAAAGGAATATCAACCCCAGCGAGCCTAAATTGGAAATTGCGGCTTCGTCAGTCAGCAGCCGGAAGCCATACGGTCCCACCAGCACTCCTGCCAGTATGTAAGCGATTACGTAAGGCTGCTTCAGGCGTTTTATAAGCAGTGAAAGCAATATGATGACCAGCGAAAGAACCGCTAAATTGACTATTGCCGGGTCCAGCCCGATGACAAAAAAATACTCCATCTGCATTAGCGGTAAAATATAATTTAAAATTACGAGCTCTCTAATCTGCATGGCGGATGACCCTTGTTTTTTCCTTTTATTTTTGACTGATGCAGCTATTCTATTCCACTCATATTGAAGGAACTCGAATCATGCTTGACTCCGGTGAGTCACGACACTGCCTTCGGGTGCTTCGGAAAAAACGTGGCGACAGGGTGCAGGTGGTTGACGGGAACGGAAATCTTTATGAAGCTGAAATCACCGGGGACAGGGCGAAAACATGCGAGCTGAAAATCATCAGCCATGAAAAAAATTACGGCAGGCGCGATTTCAAAGTATCAATAGCGATTGCGATTCCCAAAAATACCGAGCGTTTTGAATGGTTTCTTGAGAAGGCAACCGAAATCGGCATTGATGCGATTATCCCTATGCTCACAGAAAAATCAGAACGGTCAACGCTTAATACCGCCCGCCTCCGCAAAATTTTGGTCAGCGCCATGAAGCAATCCGGGAAAGCTTACCTGCCTGTTTTGCACGAGCCCAGCAGATTCAGCGACATGATGGTTTCCGGCATCCTGGCTTCTGAGCAGAAATTTATTGCCGTATGCAGTCGGGAGCATACGCTGCCGCATTTGAAATCAAAGTATCAGAAGGGCAAAGATGCATTGGTTTTGATTGGTCCAGAAGGTGATTTTACCGGAGGCGAAGTAAAGCTGGCAGCCGCAAGCGGTTTTCAGCCCGTAAGTTTAGGCGCTTCGAGGTTAAGGATGGAAACTGCAGGTGTTGTTGCCTGTCACACCGTAAACTTGATGAACGATTAGCTTAAAAATGCTCTAAAGATTTGAATGCTCTTACTGCTCTTTCCTCTTCTTCCTGTTTCTGATTTTGTTTGCCGCCAAAGCGCCCCCAGCGCCTAAAAGCAAAAGGGATGCAAGACCTCCGTCAAGCGGAGCACCGCCAGGTGGAGGGGGTTGCGCCTGTGTTATTTGAATGAGGGAAATGAACACAACCACACTCAGCAATAATTTGAAGGGAATCTTCATTCTATGATTTTTACATACACTTCAAATATAGCCATAATTACTGTAAGCAAAAAAAATTTCAAATAAATTCTTGATGCGAGCATGGATGGAAGCCGCCAGAAATTTACTTCCCAGCAAAAACCTTCCTGTACGAAATGGTATCTTCGGAAACGACCCTTATGAGATATAATCCCCTTGAGTAGCCTGTCAGGTTTATTTTCCCATTCCAATTGTTTGTTTGAGTCACGGCAATTTCTTGTATTTTCTGTCCGCTGAAGTTATACACTTCAATTTTGAAATCATCCATCGTCTTTGTTTTAACCGCCACGCTGAAATTTCCGTCATTGGGGCTGGGAAACACATGCAGCATGTTTTTGGAATCAATTGTATCCGGAATTCCTTCCGGAGTAAGATTCAATTTGAATTCATCCACGTAAATATTGTTTCCCCAGTCAGAATAATTTTCAAACTTGAACTGTACTTTCGACTGTCCGCTCAGCAGATTTACCCACACCAGTTCTTCACGCCACTCGTCAGCCTGCGGAATAAATGTGGTTGCCTTATCGGCAGTGGTGGCAAGCGCGGCAGCGCCTTTCGCCCAAATGCGCATCCAGCTATAACCGCAGTCGAGCGAATAGTAAAGCAGCAGCGAGTCTTTGGAGTTGGCGGTTCTGCGCGCATATGCCACTTGAAAGGTGATGTTGGGAATGTTGGCGAAGCGGAAATCATATTCGGGCGTAATCAATCCATCACGTGTGCCGCGGGGATTGCTGCTTGCCGTGCCGCTGAAGTTGTCAAATTTTGCTGACATGGAGCTGCCGCCTGAACCGGTGGTGGTGTCAATCTTCCAGGTGCGGTCGCCATCGGGATTTTGCGTTAGCCATGAAGGAGGCAGCGCTCCCGATTCAAATCCCTCATCGGCAGGCAGGGGATTGCCGATACCGATGGAGTTGATGGTAAAATTCAGCGATACATTCTCGTTGCCCACATTTTGGTCAGATGCGCCATTGGGCGCGCTGAGGTAAATGTAAATGGAATGAGCCCCCAGCGGCATTGTTTGCGCGGGCAGGAAGATATAATCAAAAGAGTAGGTGGGGATGTAACCGCTCCACGCGAACTGCTCAAGCCCCACCCCGTCCAGCTGGTAATTCACCAGCAGGGAGGTAATGGTTGCGCTGCCGAGGTTGCGCACCTGGACTACGGGTGTGAAATTGTCGGTGCAGATTTCTTCGGTGGGAAAAATCAAGCCAGTGACAGCCATATCGTGCGAATTGACTGTGGTGGGAATACATGCCTGCGATGAGAGGATGGACTGCCGTTCGGTCGTGAAATAAAAGTCAACCAGTGTCTTCTGCCCATGCGTGAACATGCTGGAGCAGTCATCATCCACATAGTCCATATAGTTCATGAACATGTCGCCATTGGGACCGTTGCTGCATGAGATGTGGGGAAACGAAGGGCAGCCGTAGTTTTCCGAAGCCTGACGGGGCGTGTCCATCACGTTGTCATCCATGCTGCAGTCACCGCCATCATCCCCCCAGGTGTGAAACAAGCCAAGCCAGTGCCCCACTTCGTGGGTGGCTGTTTTGCCATCGTGGTGGTCAGGCAATAGATCTCCAATGGTGCCGAATGCCTTGTAGTCAATCACGATGCCATCGGTGCTGTCAGGCATCCATGGAAATTGAGCATAGCCAAGCGTGTTAGAGCTGGTGCCACCCAGTCGCATCACCCAGATGTTCAGATAGCGGTCGGGGTTCCAGATAGTGGAGGGCTTCAGCTGGTCGGCAAGGGCAATGTTCCAGGCAGGTCTGCCTGCATTGATACGCTCGATGCCGGTAGTGGGATAACCATGGGGATCGAGGGCGGCAAGGCAGAATTCAATTTCAAAATCTGCCACCAGCGGTTGGAAAGGAGAGGGGACACTCATGGTGTTTGGGTTGAGATTGCGGTAGTCGCGGTTGAGCACATCAATCTGCGAGCGCACCTGCTCATCGGAGATATTTTCACCCGCCCCGATGCTGTCGCCATCGTGCACCACGTGCACTACCACCGGGATGGTCACCACCGCGCGTGTTCCGGCTTTTTTGCCCCGCGATGCATATTGCCGGAATTGCTGCTGCAACTGTTCAAACCGCTCCGCAATCGCAGGATTACCGTTCAGCATCTGCCGGTGCACTTCTGCAGATGCGCACCATGGTAATTGCGATGACGCGCTGAAAAAAAATCCGCACAGGAAAAGTGCCGTGAAGAATCTGCTCATTCTATGTTCTCTTTTCAGGGAAACGCAAAGTTAAAAAGTTAAGTAGTCAGTTGTAAGCGGGCGGAAGATGGGGCTGTAGGCTGTACGTCAAATTTCCAAAGCAGTCATCCTGTGCTACTAATACGACACCGTGAAACGAGGCCGGAAGCGCCTAAATGTATTTTTTAAATAAGATTCTGAAAGCGAATGCTCATTAGGATGCCACTTCATATATCTCGACTTTTTCCTGCACAACCTCTCGCGGAATCAGCGTGGGCCACAGGCTCAGCTTCACCCTTCCTGTTTTTCCCCAGCCGGGCATGCTGTTCACTCCGGGAGGGCCGTTTAATCCGAGGCAGGTAATGCTCATCATCGCCATCCTGCCTGTGCGCTCGTCATTGTGTTTCAGCACAACACGAACTCCCAGTTCATTTGCCTGCTCCAGCCATTCCTTCGAAGGCTGAGGTGCGGCATTCCCGTGAATGCCGTTCACCCCTACAATCGAAAATTCAGAGCGTTCGATTTGCAGGGGCAGACTTGCCCATATTTTTTTCACGGCATCAATAAATTTCACGCACTTTTCGTAAGCGTAAGGATGCGAGAAGAAAAAGAACTGCTCGCTGATGTAGCCGCTCATCTGCCCGATTGCCAGCTTAAGTTTCTCAGGACGCGGTTTTCCCCGCGCGCCTTTGAATGACACGCGGTTCGGTGCGATGTCTTTCAATTCAATCTGTGTCAAATCTGCAATCACATCGGGAGTGATGTAATTAGCCGGGTCGTGAATCTCATAGACCAGTTGCTCGCGGATGGTGTTGCGGCTCACTTTGCCGCCCTGGCTTTCCAGCTTGGTGAAAACGGCAGAACCGTCTTCCTTCACATGAGCAATGGGATAGCCGAGGTTGTGCAGCGGATAATCCATAGGCCATTCAGCGTAAGAGTTGCCGCCTGATGCCTGCCCCCCGCATTCGATTACGTGACCGATGGCGATGCCGCAGGCGAGTTTATCCAGCTCGGATTGCGATAGATTGCCATCCAATTGCCAGTTGAATTCATGTGCCAGGATGCCCAGCGTAAGACACGGGTCAGCTACGCGCCCGGCAAGAATCAGGTGAGCTCCCTTGTCAAGCGCCTCCTTCACTGATTTTGCCCCGATGTAAACGTTGGCGTGCGTAACGGGAAGTTTTGATGATGAGAAGGGAGCGCCAGTGTCAAAATGTTCTAATTGAAGCCCGGCTTGCTGCAGTTCAGGCAGGCGCTCCAGCATATCATCACCGATGATAGTGGCAATCTTGATTCCTTTTAAACCCTGCCTGGCTAAAATTTCAGAAACCTTTTTTACCGCGCTGTGCGGATTTAAGCCCCCTGAATTGGTAACGATTTTAATACCACTCCCGAAGGCAGCAGGAAACAGCGTGTGTGCCATCAGCTCAATATCGCGCGCGTAGCCCAGCGAAGGGTCTTGCTGCCTGTCTTTTTGCAAAATAGAAAGCGTGAGTTCCGCCAGCGCATCGTGCATCAGATAGTCAGCGCCCCGCTCCATCACGATGTTCATGGCAGCCTGCGGGCTGTCGCCATAAAATCCCTGTGCGCCTGCGATGCGGATGGTTTTTTCCGTCATAGTGGGTGAAATGTTTTGCAAAATAAAAAATTACAAGATGCTAATGCTCTGTTAAGATAATTCTTAGGGATGTTCAACAAATTCAGAGAATACTGAAACCGCAGAAACTCCGAGGTGGATGCACAGATCGCATAGGATTGTAATAAATTTCACCCTTTATCTCTGCGTCACTTCTACTCTACTATAGTACTGAACTATAGTACTGAGGTTAACCAAGGATGTGTCAGCGGTTTAACCTCTCTCTTCTTAAACCTGCATTTCTTTATTCCGTATAACTAACACAGATATTCCCGCTCGCGGAGGCAGATTAGTGATGAGGAGCTATGGTGCGCTTGTTTTTCTTTCTTTTTGTGTGGCAGTAAAGGTTTTCGGGCAATCGGGACTGTGCAATTCCGGAGTTCCTTTCTTTTCAGTGAATCTTACGGGTAATCCGGGCGGCTCTTACATATCGCCTTCAGTTCAGCGAAGCAATCATTGTTGCGGAGTGAGCAATCCCGACCGCTGCATTGAGTTCCAAATCACGCTCGACCCGGCTGCTGTAGGAATCAATTTTGAAATCTATCTTGGCGCGCAGCCTCCCGGTGCACTTTTCTATCAAATCAATTGCGGTCCGCAAATACCGGTGGGACAGCCGATTTGCCTGAGCGGCACCGGACCACATACCCTCACCTTCTGCAAGCCGGGCAGCAACACCAACAGTTACCGCATCACCTCCATCCGGGGCTACACCAAAGCTGCTGACGTTACCACGGTGGAAGGTTGCCAAACGCTATTGCAGGTGAATAACCTCGTTGGGAGTTCCATCGCGTGGAAGGATATAACAGGAAACGGCTACTATGAGAATTTTTTAAGCTGCACTTCAGGATGCGACAGCGTCACTTTCACCACACAGCCCGGCTTTCCGCCCTATGTTGATTTTGAAGTGTGCGGAGAAATCTATACCGGAGTTTGCCAAAATCTTTCACAAAGCATCTGCGATACGGTGCGGGTAAACATCGAGCGGAAAGTGGCGATTACGCTTTCGTCTGATTCGGCTACTTACTGCCATGATGATTCTGCGCGATTAGTGATTGCCGACATCAGCCCTAAAAAGGCATCACACGTTTTCGCATGGAAAGATGGAGCCAACGGCAGCGGCAGCATAGTGAGCACCGATACCTTTCTGTATGTTCCGGTGGCGGGCAGTTACTCGCTGATTGTGGTTGATGCGGATTTTGCAAACTGCTCGGCTGACACGGTGGATGTACCAACAATTATGATTCCACCTCCGCCTGTCACCGTTGTTCCTGATGACACTACGATTTGCAGGAGAGAAACTCTGACCCTGCGTGTGTCCGGTGCCGCCAGTTATTTATGGACCCCCGCAGGCTCATTATCATGCGATACCTGCGCCACCGTCACCACTTCGCCCGCATCCACCACTACCTATTATGTAAGAGGAACCGACAGCAGGGGTTGCATCGCCAGCGATAGCATTATGCTCACTGTTATTGCTCCCGTTTACACTTCGCTCAGTTTTTCATTATGTGATGGGGAATCAATTACCGTGGGTGACACAGTTCACAGCAGTGCAGGAACCTACTATGACACACTCGCTGCTGCTACCGGCTGCGACAGCATCGTAATCAGCACCATCACCGTCCGCTACCATTCGTACACGTTCATTGACACGGTGATTTGCACGGGCGCCACTATCATCGTTGGAAATTCGATGTATTCATCACCGGGGGTTTATTTCGACACGCTTCCGTCAGTCAACGGCTGTGACAGTGTGATTGAAACGCATCTTGCCGTTCATCCGGCAGGTGTTTGTGAGAATCCTGATTTGACAGGATGTCCGCAGCGCATCATTCTTGTTCTGGATGAATCAGGCTCGGTTGCCGGAAATGAAGTAAACGGAGCGGTGAACATCAGCGCGAACGTAAGAAGCGCGGCTTGGGCATTCGTCAATTCACTGCTGAACGCGGGACCGAAAATGGCGGTGGTGGAATTCAACAGCACCGCAAGAACCGCGAGGATTGGGGGAATTACGGGTTACCAAACGGTGGACGCGACTTATATCAATAACTTTTCAATCTATATCAACCCGGATGGCAATACCAGCGGCAGCCAGAGTAATTACGACCCGGAAGATTATGCCTGCCTGGTTCCGCAAAGCTGTTACTCCAACTGGGAGGATGCTTTTGATGAGATTATCAGCATCAATTCATCACAGGGTTTGGCTGACCTCGTCATCTTTTTCACTGACGGACAGCCAACGGCTTACAACAATCCGCTGGGCAGTGTGACGGCAGGAACAAGCCCTGCGGTAATCAATCAGGCGGTG
>DATLYB010000388.1:0-5349 GCA_035575215.1 Chitinophagales bacterium | reverse complement strand
TTAACGAATCGTAGCAGCTATAATCCGTAAAGAAGCGGGGAGTGATGTAGAGCTTTTTGAAGCTCTTTTTGGCTTGTGTGTCCTCCAACACGTAATGAATCAATTCCGCCTCCTGCGGAACCATCACCACCGATGCCGTTACGCGGACCTGTGAGGAGCGATTGGGCGGTGAAGCGTGAATGAGGCGCGAATTCAGTATCAGCGCTTCCCCGGCTTTCATAGGCAGGCTCCTGAGCCTGTGGTAAATAACCTTGTCAAAAAGATTTTGAAAAGGGGCATCAAAAAAACGCCCCCGAACCAGATTTTTCAGCCGATGGCTGCGGGGCACCACCTGCAGATTGCCGTTGAAGTCATTGACATCCACCAGGGGGCACCACACCGTCACCGAATCATACCTGGTTTCGTCCACGAAGCTCCAATCCTGATGAGGGATGAGTTGACTCTGGTCCCCGGGATGCTTCACCATAAAATTGGCAAACACCGGCTTGCAATCCAAAAGATATTTGTTTAATGCGGATGAAAGTATTCTCTTCAACTCAGCATCCACCGATTCACGATATTCAGCATTTTCGCTCCATATGGAGGTGTAGAACGGAAGCTGCACCTGCGAGCTGCGTTCGTACGCGGCATAAATCTCCGCCAGTTGTTGAATCTGCTGCTGAGTCAGAAGGGGAACAATCACGTAGCCTTGTTCCCTGAAGGGATACTGCAGGTCGGGGGATTTGAAGATGTCCTTCGTCATTTAACTGTCTGAACCAAAGTTAAATTTGTTTGTGGTTTGTCGCTGGTCAATCTGTATCTTGGGACGCGAACCTTGTAATAATAAACTGAATTCAAAATTGGAACACATCTTAGAAACCCCCGAATTCGCTGAGTTAGAACAGTCCTTCTCAAAAGCTCAGTTGGACTGCTACTATTATTTTTACCGTGAGCGATTATGGAAATAATCAAGTTGTAGCATGTCACCTCACATTTTAATGTAAGAGGAAAGTAGTAAAAATCATCCTTGTTATGCCTTCTTCTGCCTAAATTGTAAATTCTTATCTCAAGGTATAATGAAAATATTGAAATCGCCCAAGTTTCAGGATGCGGCCACTGAACTCGAATTTTTGAATGCGGGCTTTGTGCATTTGAGAAATTTTCTGAGAAGGGATGAGCTTCGTCAGCTCAAATCAATATTCGATTCGTGCTACAATTATTCAGGCGAAGAACAGGGCATGTGGAACAGCCTGTATAACCTGAGTGCCACTCAATCGGCTGCGGTGAGCAGGCAAATACTGGAAGTGCTGAAGAGTAAATTGCAGGCAACATTTCAAAACTATAAAACACCGGTTGCTTCCTTCATGGTGAAAAACCCTAATCGCAATGGCATCACCGATTTGCACCGGGATTACAGCACGCAGGATGAATCCGTTTTCCAGTACCGGAACATCTGGATACCGCTGGTGGATACGCGCCCGGAAAATGGCGCCCTGTATGCGCTCAAATACAGCCACACTTTTTTTGATTACCCTTTGCCTATGTTCTGCAAATGGCCATACATCAGGTATCAGGAAACTCTCTTTAAACACTGTGATGTCATTGATGCTCGTGCCGGAGACCTGGTAGTATATGCCGACCGGGCACTGCATGGTTCTTTCGTCAATCAAACCAGCGAACCGCGCCCGGTGGTGCATTTTGGCTTGCTTCATCCCGATGCTGAGCTGTGCTATTATTACTTGGATGAAACCGCCAACGAGGTTACTATTTATGATGCTCCCTTTACTTTCTTCTTCGAAAACAATTTTGGCAATCAGGATGGACGACTGCCGGTGCGAAGAAAATTCGCTTACACACCGCCTGAGTTTTCCAAAGAAGAAATACTCAAAGGATTAAAAATTGCCTGACGGAATGGATGCTATCTTAAAAAACAAAAAAAACAACAGCGAGCTTCTTGAAAAAGGCTATACGGTGATGGAGTTTGCTGATACCCTCACTGTAAAAAGACTCTTAGAATACTATCAGGAACATCCGAATAATTTCCCCCATAATTTTCATGCCTCTCACTTCAGCACCGATACCGCTTACAAAAGAAAAGTGCATCAATTTATTTTAAATGAAATGGCTTCTGCCATTGAAAATACTTTCAACAACTGCCAAGCGGTTTTCGCCAACTATATGGTGAAGGAAGCCGGAGGCGATAATCCCATGCCGCTGCATGCCGATTGGACCTATGTGGAGGAGAGTGTTTCTTCGAGTTACGCTATCTGGCTTCCCCTGGTTGACACGAGCGTTGAAAACGGATGTATCGGTGTTATTCCATTTTCCCAGCACTTATCCCATCCTATCCGGGGACCGCGAATTCTGCAGTGGGAATATTCTGCGGGTGATATTTTAATCGGCAAGATGGGCACTTTGCTGCCCATGCGGGCAGGACAGGCATTTATTTACAATCATCGCACGCTGCACTATTCCCCCCCAAATAATTCAGGACAGGCGCGCCCGGCTATCAATGTTTCACTGGTGCCGGTGGGTGAAAAGATTATTCATTACACTATTCCGGAGGGAGAAACTCAAATATTGAAGTTTGAAGTGCCGGGCGATGATTTCTTTTTAGATTATGACAATTTTCAAATGCCGCGGCAGGGCATCCTTCTGGGAAAATTATCACCTGGCGAAGCTCCCTTGCTGAACGGAAGGGTCGAAGATTTCATCAGCAAGTATGCTCATCGTTCCTCATTATCTTTTCTAAAAAGACTTTTTACTCGAACGGATAGGATTAAATTTCCTGCAAAACCGGCTATCCGATAAAATTCAATTGCTTACATAAAATCCATTAACCCCGCCTTTAAATGCAGGGTTAGAGCAGAACCGGGTGTTCAAAATGGTTTTAGCCCTGACCCTTGAAAAAAGTAACGGACTATTAATACGAGGAGAGCCGGACAAAAAATATGACCCTGATTAGGGAAACAATAAACCAAAGGCAAAAGAAGGCTTAACTTAGTGCTCCCTACATGCTGAAACAACTTCTCAATAAATTAAAAGCCGACAATCAGATGGCGTGGAAGCCCGTAAAACATGCTTTTATCAGGAATGCCTATCTGGCAGAAAAAATTCACGATGCAGGCTTCGCCACTGCGGGAATGTTAGACATTAACCGAGTACGGGAATTGCAAACACTTTATTCAGCGCTTCATCATTTCAAAAAGCCGCAAGGCGGCATGTTTTACAGCATTTACTCCCGCGATATTGATTACCGGAAAAAAGTGCATAAAGAAATCGGAAATATCCTGAAACCGGTTTATGACGATTTGTTTCACGATTACAAATGCATGCTCCATTCTTTCATTGTGAAGGTTTCGGGACCTGAAAGCGAATTTTCGCTTCACCAGGATTCTACCAGCCTGGATGAAACAAAATATTCGTGTCTCAGCGTGTGGATTCCTTTGCAGGATACAGACGTCAATAACGGCTGCCTGTGCGTGGTGCCACACAGCCATAAAATGTTTTCCCCCTACCGGAGCATCTCCATTCCTTCACCCTTCGCAGATATTGCAAACACGGTAAGAAAGTATTTACTACCCATTCAGCTTAAAACAGGTGAAATTTTATTGTTCGACAATCGACTGGTGCATAATTCTGTCGTCAATCATTCAGGAACTGAGCGGGTGGTGGTGATGTCGGGCATTTTCCCGGTTGAAGCAAAGCTGCTTTCCTGCTACAAGGATGCGGCAGACAAAAGCAGCGCCATCGAGGTGTTTGAGCAGGATGACGAGTTTCTGCTGACCTACCCCAACTTTTATCACGATTGCACCTGCCGTCCTGAAGCAGGCCGCAGCATGGGATTTATAAACTGGAATACCAGGCAGATGAGCGAACAAGCTTTTTTAAGCCTATGCCTGCGCTATGGCGTAAAGGAAGTAAATCATCCTGCTGTCATGCGTACCTCCAACGTTCAAGCAATCATTGGCGAGCCTGTGTGATTACAACATATTTATTTTCCTTAAAAAGGCGGTCTAAAAAAACATACCGGTAGCGTGTTGTTTCTAATATAAAATTTCCCAAAGTTGCAGGCAAGTCAGGCTGAACGAGCAGATATGTGGAAAAAACTATCTTCACGAAAAGGCAAGGCGCAACCTGCCGGTCCATCTCAGAATTTGCGCGAATCCTACCCTTTCAGGCAAGCTTTTTTACAAAAACGCTGGGCGCATCTGACTGTTTTCCTATTCAGCTTTCTGATTTACGCAAACACGATTCCCAATGATTACAACCTGGACGATGAGTTGGTTACTTCCATAAGCCCCGCGATGCAACATCCTCTTGTTTCAAAGGGAATCAGGGCAATCCCGGATATTTTCACCAAACCGTATTATTCCGATGAGCAGGGGTATGCGTATGAATATCGCCCGGTGGTACTCACCACTTTCGCTCTTGAGCATTCGCTTTTGGGAAACAATCCGCATGTGAGTCATGCGGTCAATGCGCTGCTGTATGCCCTGCTCTGTGTCCTGCTGCTAAGCACGCTGAGCCTTCTCTTAAACAATTACCATCCGCTGGTGGCCATACTAACCTGTTTGCTGTTCGCGGCACACCCCATTCATACCGAAGTGGTGGCAAGCATAAAAAACCGCGATGAAATACTCGCGCTGATGGGAGGAACAGGTGCGCTCTTATTTTTTCTTCATTATGCTGAAAAAAAGAAAGTACTCTTTATCCTTGCCGCTATGTTATGTTTTGCCGCGGGCATGCTCTCAAAGCAGTCCATCATCAGCTTCGTAGTTATAATACCGGCACTGTTAGTTATGTTCACCCGCCTGTCATGGAAAGAAATTTTTCTTGTTTCCTTCATTCTGGGCACAATAACTTTTCCGTTGATTCAATTGATTACCTCTCACCGACTGAAAATTATTGGCGGAGCGATAGGTCTGGTTGTGCTGATTCATCAAATCCGGAATCCTGCAGTTATCTCCAGCCTTCGGAAAGCCTTGCGCGGGTATAGAGATAAAATATCAAATGAAATGAAGGAAGGCGGAGCCACAGGATATTTTCGCCTAGGCAACAATACCTTTGTGACGCTTTTTATTTTTCTGCTTATTCTCACAGCGGTTTTTCCGGTTCTGAAAGCATTCTACCCGGGTTTCCGTACCATTTCATCCTTTTTACCCCTGATTCCGGTTCTTGGGATTTATCCTCTCTGCGCTTTCGCCCCGGAGAGGATAAAGAAATATTTCATCTGGGTTTGCCTCGGGGGGGCGGTCTGTACTATTATGTTATCGAACACACTGCTGGCTAAAACCCTGCTGTCAGGCAGGGCGGACGACTTGTACACCCTGTTCGCTTTATTTTTTGCGCACAATCTCATCCTGTACG
>DATLYB010000387.1:0-5389 GCA_035575215.1 Chitinophagales bacterium | reverse complement strand
TTGGACGTCCGCAGAATACGGTAGTTATGATTGCGGTCGCCTTCGAATTGCAGCACGGTGTCAACAATATGCTCAAGAACTTTTGGTCCGGCAATCGCACCTTCCTTCGTGATGTGTCCGATGAGAAAAACCGGAGTGCCCGACTCTTTGGCGTAGCGCTGCAACTCTGCCGCGCACTCCCGAATCTGGCTCACGCTGCCGGGCGATGATTCGACATACTGCGTATGCAGCGTCTGGATGGAATCAATTATCACAAGGTCAGCCTTTATTTCCCTGAGATGCTCGAAGATGGCCTGGGTGTTGGTCTCCGCCAGCACGTAGCAATTCGTCTTGCGGTAGCCCATGCGTTTTGCCCGCATGCTGATTTGCTCACGGCTTTCTTCACCGCTCACGTAAACGATAGCAGGTCCCTCAAAACTTAAAGCGAGTTGCAGCATCAGCGTGGATTTGCCGATGCCGGGGTCGCCTGCAATCAGCACTACTGAGCCGGGAACGATGCCTCCCCCGAGCACGCGGTTCAGCTCCTCATCTTTTGTGGCGATGCGGAATGTTTGCAGCACATCAATCTCATCGAGCCGCACAGGTTGTGATTTCGTTCCGAACTTTCCGTTGACCGCTGTCTTTGCAGACAATGGTTCCCTGCGGACAATTTCCTCCACATAGGTATTCCATTGGTTGCACGAGGGGCATCGCCCCATCCATTTGGCCGATTCGGCTCCGCAGTTCTGGCAGATATAGGTGGTTTTGAGTTTGGGCATGGCTTGAAAGATAGTGAAATTGAGTGTGAGTTCGTCTGTGCCTTTTTAATCGTGCTGCAAGAAAAAAGCTTGTTGAAAACAAATCTGCATACAGCTTTATTCAGGAAGTATTTTTGTCAAAAAAATCCGGCATGAAAAAAATCTTATTACTCCTTATTTCCCTCGTCTTGTTCTATGCCTGCGTGCCTGTGAAAAAACTGGAGGAAGAACAGGCAAAAAGCAGCAAGCTGCAACTGGAAAATCAGGCATTGATGGAGGAACTGCAAAAGATGGGATTGCTGAAAGCCGGCATGGAAGAAGAAATTGACTCGCTGAAAAAGAGACTAAAGGGTTTGAAAAGCGACACACTGGCGCTGAGCGAAAAATACCGCAGCGAGAAAAAGAGGAACGAAGAGCTGAATAAGCTGTACGATGATTTGGTGGCTCAAAACAAAAAGCTGCTATCATCCTCATCAGCCGAAAAACAGGCGCTGCTTTCGGACCTCGAAAACCAAAAGCGCGAGCTGGCGAACAAAGAGCAGCAGTTGAATGAGGAGAAAGCCAAGATTGACCTCCTGAGCAAAGAACTTGCTGCACGCGAGCAGAAAGTGCAGGAGCTGGAAGCCCTGCTGAATAAAAAAGATGCCGCCCTTGCTGATTTGAAAAAACGGATTGAAGATGCCCTGCTTGCTTTCAATAAAGACGAGCTGTCAGTGGAAATCAAAGACGGCAAGATTTATGTGTCGCTGCAGGAGAAGCTGCTGTTCAAGTCAGGCAGTGCGGTGGTGGATGCCAAGGGACGCTCCGCGCTGGTGAAGCTGGCTGACGTGCTGGCGAAACAAACTGACGTTGACATCCTGATTGAAGGGCACACCGACAACGTGCCCATCAAAACCGAATGCATAAAAGACAATTGGGACCTCAGCGTGGCGCGCGCCACCGCCATCGTGCGGATTTTGCAGGAAAGCAGTATCAAGCCCGAGCGCTTTATCGCCTCCGGACGCGGGGAATATGTTCCCGTTGCGCCCAACACCACCCCCGAAGGCAAAGCCAAAAACCGCAGAACGGAAATCATCCTCGCTCCCAAGCTGGATGAGATATTCAAGATTCTGCAGAGTCCTGACTAAATTCACTGCGTCATTGCGAGCGGGAAACAAGCGAGCAATCCTGTGCTTAGTTCGGAGAATTGTTTTGTCATTAGAATTATCCAACCGGAAAACTCGCAATATTGCCAGGTTTTCCATTCATGAATCCTTTATCTAAATCTTCCCACAACGATTCCGAGATGCCCTTCCTTGAGCATGTGGAGGTACTGCGGTGGCACATCGTGCGTTCGCTCATCACCATCGCGGCAGCTTCAGCCATCGTGTTTGTTAACAAAACATTTGTGTTTGATACGCTGCTGTTCGGGCCCGTCACCAAAGACTTCATCACCTACCGCGCCCTCTGCTGGGTGAGCAGCCGCATCGCCCTGGGCAAGGCGCTGTGCATCGAATCGTTCAGCTTCAGCTTCATCAACATCGAGCTGGCAGGACAGTTTATGGTTCACCTGAAAACCTCGGTGCTGCTTGGCTTCATCATCGCCTTCCCGTATATCTTCTGGGAATTCTGGCGGTTCGTTCGCCCTGCTTTGCATGAACGCGAAGCCCGCTATGCACGCGGGGTGGTTTTCTTCAGCAGCCTGCTTTTTTTCATCGGGGTGCTGTTCGGCTACTTCATTCTTATCCCCACGATGCTCAACTTTTTAGGCAACTATCAGGTGAGCGCGCAGGTGCAAAACAACTTCACGCTTACCAACTATATCGGCTTCATCAGCATGTTCATGCTTGCCTCGGGCGGCATTTTCGAACTGCCGATGGTGGTCTATTTCTTCTCCAAGCTGGGCTTGCTGACTCCCGCCTTTATGCGCAGATACCGCAGGCATGCCGTAGTGATAATCCTGGTTGCCGCTGCCATCATCACCCCCTCGCCTGACATTGGCTCGCAGGTGCTCGTGTTCATCCCCGTCTATTTCTTGTATGAAATCAGTATCTTTATATCTGCACGTGTAGAGAAAAATCGTGCCGCTGCCGTTCAATAAAAAAATGAAAGGCTATGCTTTCACCCGATGACGGGCAGTCATCGGTTGAATAAGTTGTTTTCAGGCTTTACAAAAATGCTTAACAAAAATGTTCAACATGGATACCCTCCGCATCGGCATCGGCAGTGACCATGCCGGATTTGAATACAAGGAAGCCATCCGCGATTCGCTGCAGAAGAATGGACTGCACGTGAAAGATTTCGGCACCTATACGCCCGAATCGGTTGATTATCCCGACTACGTGCATCCGCTATGCAACGAGATGGACAAAGGCAATATAGACATTGGCATTTTGCTGTGCGGCTCAGCCAATGGCGTGGCGATGGCTGCCAACAAGCACCCTTCGGTGAGAGCCGCAGTGACATGGGACAATGATATTGCCGTGCTCTCACGCAGGCACAATGACGCCAATGTCATCTGTATCCCTTCACGGTTCGTAAGCCAGGAGCTGGCTATTGAAATGGTGAACCTCTTCCTCAACACCGAGTTTGAAGGCGGCAGGCACAAGCGCAGGGTGGATAAGATTGCTTATTCACATGTGTGAAATGCAGGCTATGTGCGCGGAGCGGGCGGCTGCCGCGGGGAATACAATTATTTGTGAGAAGGTTGCTTCAATGGGATTTTTTACCTTTCGGAAAGAAGATGATTTTCAGAACAAAATCCTTGAAATATGGCTAACTTTCGTCAGGTTTAAATAAAAAGCCACTACAATGGATGAAGCATGCTGCTCTTGTTCCTGCCAAGTCTGGCTGCTATCGTTGTATATGCGTGTTGCTGAATAAGCATCTGGCTGATGAGTATTCTCTCTTTTAGTGTCAGCCTTGCATACTGTTTTTTCATTTTCGCAAGCTAAGTTTTTACCTTAGCGTTGCGTTAGATTCTTGAACTCACGCCTTGAAACATTCGGAGAAGAAATGGCAAGAGAAGATAATGAAATGAAGTGTTGGCACGACTGTGAAAACCGTTGTTGGCACGCTTGTTCTGATGACAAATGACAAGAACCACTGGCTATAACAGCCGTTTGCCGCAATGGGGGCTGACGTGGTTAAATCAAGTGCAGTGCTTCTGTCATCATGTGTGCTTGGTTGACAGTGAAGTGCTCCGAAATCCCCCACTGCGGCAAGCGGCAAAACGTTGTAGTAGGTTTAAGACCCTACACTGCAAAAGCAAACATTTTACGCGAGCAGACCATCGGAAGGGGGTTGCGTTTAATGTTCAGAAATCATCATAGCTCCTATACCGAAAGAGTTGACATAATTGGCAACAAGGCCTTCATAGAGTTTGTGGAAGACCTTGAAAAATTGGAGGACTTGAAGTTTGAAACGTTCCAAATTGGAAAAGACAAGCTGAACATCATTACCGTTCAACCCGAAGAAAGTAAAAAAGAATTTGACATGGGTATTCCTGTTATTTCACCTTTGCTTTCAAGAAAGAAGTCATTAGCCGAAGAAATTTCAGCTATTGATGTAATGAGTTCAACATCAATAAACTTCCGCTAAAAAGCAAAGAAATAGCCGATACAAAGAAGTTCATTTACGAGGGTAGAGACATTCTTACAGACGAAAAACTTCTAGAACGAGAATATTCTATCCCACAAGCACAAACGGCTGAAGAAGTTATTGGCTACTATGCAAGACGAATAACACAAAACATAAAACTGCCTTCACAATTTGCCGTTTTAGCACCAAAAGTTCGTGATTTCTTTGAACGAAAAGCGTTTGGGCAAACCGTTGACTTAAATGACCCTGTTGTAATTAAGGCAATCAGCAGCAACATTGCCAGCTATGTTGTTATCAAAGAATTTGAAAAGGTTTTAAGAGAAATGGTGGTTGAGCAAAAAGAACCACAACTTATATCGGCAGAGCGTTTTCTTTCTTCAACTCCTGCTTTTCCAACTTCAAAAAAAGTCCTTGAAGCAAAAAAGACCGTATTCAATTATACCCCTTGTGACAACGATTACGAATTGGCATTTGCAAAATTCCTTGACAAAGCTGAAGATGTAAAAGCGTTTGCAAAACTTCCTGAACAATTTGGTTTTTGCATTCAATACACCGACACATTAGCCAACATACGCAACTACTTTCCCGACTTTATTGCAGTAAATGAAGATGGAAGCCGTTGGATAATAGAAACAAAAGGACGTGAAGATGTTGAAGTAAAATTAAAAGACAATGCTGCTATAAATTGGTGCAACACGGCTAACAAACTGACAGGAACAGATTGGAAATATCTAAAAGTGCTACAAAAGGACTTTGAAAGTTTACGACCAGACGACTTTGCAGAACTTTTAGCAGGGACAAATCCACCAACTTTTTGACTAAAATGAAATAAATATATGACAACGCAGCAGTCACACACATACCGCATTTGTACAATGCCACTCGTAGACCAAAAATGCGGTAAGAGTGTGCCTGCCCTGTCGGCTCCCCTCTAATTCGACCATTTAAAAATAGAGTTGGCGCAGTCCCGATTCCGAATCGGGACAAGCGTAATTTTTCTAACTCTAAAAAATGGTCAGATGAAAAAATCACGGTTTACTGAGAGCCAGATTGTTGCTGTGTTGAAGCAGCAT
>DATLYB010000386.1:0-3413 GCA_035575215.1 Chitinophagales bacterium | reverse complement strand
GTTTTTATTCTTCTGTGCAGCATCTCCCAGAGAGCCGGAACTCCGACCATTCCCGTAACGTGCCCTTTTTCTATTGCTTTAGATAATTCTTCGGCTGTCAATTCGTCCAGATAGGTGATTTGCGTTCCATTCGAAAACGGAGTCAGAAACCCCGCAGAAAATTCGAATGTATGATGCAGCGGCAAGACCGATAGCACTCCATCCGTTATGTCCATATCCAGTACCGACGAAAGCATCGAAACCATGTTTGCAAAATTCTTGTGTGTCAGCATTACGGCTTTCGGCCTTCCCGTGGTACCGGACGTGAATATCAGTGACGCGATCGAATTCGATAAAACCTTGTCCGG
This sequence comes from Chitinophagales bacterium, assembly GCA_035575215.1. Classification (GTDB taxonomy): domain Bacteria; phylum Bacteroidota; class Bacteroidia; order Chitinophagales; family CAIOSU01; genus DATLYB01. The sequence continues at coordinate 3,066 of DATLYB010000386.1, read as the reverse complement.
CAGCAACGCAATCCGCTTGGCTTCTTCCACCTCGTCCGGCAGCTCAAATACTTCCTCAAATGTCCAGACTGGTATCTCTAAATCATTTTCCTTGAGTTTTTCATTCAATTCAGGCGTCTCATTGTAAATTTTCGGACTCAGCACTATTGCCGATGCCTCACCTGATCTGGCAAAGTTGATTATCTCATCTACTGAACTTGAAGGATCTATTGGAATAGCTGTTGCGCCAGCTTTCAATATGCCGAAGTAGGTTATCCCCCATTCAGGCATATTGTGCGAGCATAAAATCACCTTATCGCCGGGCTTGATGCCTTTATGGGCAAAATAGCCTGCGGCACGAAGAACAAGCTCTCTTATATCTTCATATGTGTATTGCTCCTTGCGCCCATTTCTTTCTATGCGCATTGAAACTCGAGTTGCAAAGCGTTTGGTTGCCGTCTCGAATAGGTCCAACAGGTCCTTGTATGTATATGCTCTTTTTTCCTGTGTTTTCAGCTCTTCTTCCAGTGTAGGCAATACCCATTTTTTCATCCCGGGAAAATGAATGTTCAGCCAATAGTCATACCAGTCCAGTTTTTCCGGATACCACGGAAGAAGATGTTTTTCTTTTTCGCGGACCATCGCCATCAGAGCCCTTACATTATCTGAACGATACAGGTACTCATTATCAATCATGAAGGGCTTAAACATAGCAAAGGCATCCATTGTATCCTTTGTATTCCGTTTGAATTCTTCGGTCGCTTTTTTCAAATCCGAAACGATATTGCCGATCCTGCCCCCGCCCCATCTCGGTGTGAGTCTGTCCATCAGGTCATCCGCCTTTTGCGCGATTTTATTCAGCATCGGGGCAGATGTAAGCTCATAAGCCCTTTGTGAAACCGGCGACGCCTCAATCATCCCTGCCAGCTTGTTTACAATCTTGTTGCCGCTTTCCCTTTCCTCGAAATGTTTGCGTTTATACAACCCTACCAATCCGACTATCCGCTTCATATCATTCGGATTCGAATCGCCCGAAGATGCCTGAAAGACAAGCGGAGGATTATCATCGATCATCGCATTCATTGCAGCAGCCAGTATTACCCCAGCCACCATGTCAACCGGAATTATGTCTAATATCAATTTTTCATTCACCGGAATCACCGGCTGCCCACGAAGAGCTATCAGGATCAATGGTGCAGTAGTCGTAAAGCCTTCATTCCACCCGGCAAATGGATAATCTACTGCCGATTCGACGATTGATGGCCTGACTAAAGTTTTTACAATATCCTCCTGCGAGGCTATGATCTGCTCGGCCAGTGATTTTGAATATGTATAAATATTCGTCCAACCCCAGTAATCCGCACGCTCTGCACCCAGCTCGGTTGTCCGCTCGCGTATCCACATTTTCCTCTCACGAAAAATTGCAGATTTAAGCTCGGCTTCATCATCCGGATCGCGTCCTTCTTCGATAAATCTTTTTCTCGCCTGTTCGCGAAATTTTGCCGCCTGCACCGCATCGTCTGCTTCCTGCCGGGCCTGTTCGCTAAGCCGTGCACAGTCTTCGATTTCTTTGTAAACATCGAATTTTGTCCCCACCAGCTCATTCTTTCTTGGAAAATATCCGACCACCGGCTCATTTTCCCAGATCGGTCCGCTCCGCTTGCCTGCAACAAAACAGGTCGAAACATGCACTACACACGGCCTCTTCATCATTCTGGCCAGGGAAATAATATTTTTCGATCCGACTACATTCGTTCTCAGCGCACTTTCAAGCGGAGGATTGAATGTAACGTTCCCGGCGCCGTTTATGATGATGTCGCATTCCTGCATTATTTCCTTTGCCTTTGCTTCTTCAAGACCGAGAAAGTCATTCCCTACATCACCATTGACCGGTACTACCTTTTCTCTGATAAAGTCCTCGAAACCTTCACCGTACTTTTCTCTCAGCGGGTCAAATGGAGGCGAGGTTACAATACTTGTCCAAAACCGCGAGCGCGATTCATTCTCATCCCGCGCCCTCACAGTTGCATAAACCCGCCGAATATTCGGAAAGTTGTGCAGCAGCATCGAGAGCGTTACTTTCCCGACAAAACCGGTTCCACCGATAAAAAATATCGTTTTATCCTTGTAAATCTCTGTTGGTGAAAGTTTCATTTTTCTTTAAACCCTAAACCTGCCAGGCCTTCCTGCAAAAAACCTTTCAACTTTAAACAACCCCTTCAGTCTGGTTCAATCCGTCACGTTGCACAGTCCTATCATCGGCTGATGCAGCATTGTGATTTCAGCATTTCTGCCCATGTAGCTTCTTGCCATCGCGATTGCTTCAGTAAGGTTATCAGCCCTCTCCCAACCGAGAATTTCCGGCACATGAGCATTTTCTGCATATGCGGCAATAACTTTGCCAACGTGCTGTCGTCCATTTTCGCCCCAATACCACATGAAAAACGGATGGGCTCCATGATATGCATTTCCCCGACGGTACATCTCTACATAAGCAGGATTCGTTGCAAACTCCCTCTCGTATTTTTCCCTTAGGTAAAAGGCATCGCGCGATTCCGGCAGCAGCCTATGGAAAAATTCTATATACGAGGGGTGAAAATTATGATCGAATTCATCAAAGCACGGATGTGTAATTATCATCACTCCGCCTTTTCTGACCAGCGGCTTGTTTCTGAACATATTGAAGTGATAGCCAAGCGCCATTACCTGCACAAGCAGTGGATTCAATGCAGAGTAAACATTGTATGGTGAAATATCTGGAATCCCCGTAATCAGTATGTCGCACTGTCCCTTTACTGGTATTTCATACTGCCTGTAATTCAATTCGAGTATTTTTTCATGTACCGGCTCAGTCTTTCCGGCATAGCAGCCTATCAACTCATATTGGGCAGGGATTGCATGCAGTAATTTTCTTCGGGCCAATCTGGGCAGTGGCGAAAAAGTCCTTTTGAGAGCTTCCCATTTCAGCCGGTCTGTAAAGGAAAATTCGTCTTCATTTCTTGTCAGGATGTCATACCCTTCTGGAAACATCCTGTTGTTCAGCGCTGTTTCTATATGAAAAACCTTACAGTGTTCATCAACCAGTTT